>NZ_JBJZOJ010000013.1:0-141715 GCF_047200655.1 Streptomyces sp. MS06 | reverse complement strand
TTAAGAGACAAGACCGGGGCGCTGGTTGGGCGCCCCGGTTGCACACGGCGGCTTCAGCAGACGCTGAGGTTCGGCGTGTAGTAGTTACCAGTGCTGGCCTTCATGTAGCCGGCGATGGAACAGTCGGGAACCTCCGACTTCCTCTTGCCGCCCCAGCTGTGCTTGATGTCCGAACCCGCCACCGCGGTCTTCCACGAGTCGAAGTAGAGAGCAGCACCGGTGTCCAGGGCGAGTCGGATGCTCACCTTGCTTCCAGCCGTCTTCTTGTACTCCGTCGCAGAGTAGTACAGCGAGCAGTTGTTGCTGACGAGACAGCCGTCGTCCCCGTGTATGTACAGCCTTCCGTTGGACAGGCTCGTGCTCTTGGAACCGAACGCGTAGGCATTGGCCCCGGACAGAACGAGCAGGCCGGTGAGCGTTGCGACTGCGAGTCGCTTCATCATGCTGAAAATCCTTCTGGTCAGGAAGGACTTGCCTCGCGGGCAAGATCATTGCATAGGGAAAGTACGAACGGGCAGTCCCCTCGGACAAGGCTCACCGCCACCCTTGACTCAAAGCCTGCACACACGCTTTGCACAGGTGCTGCCCGAAAAGACACACCTGGAACGCGGTCAAGCCCGCGTTACGCATGTCCCATATCTTTGACTTTGGGGTGACTCGGAGAAGAATCTCAGTCCGTGCATGGGCTGTTAAATGGTGTTCTGTTCGGCGAGTGGGTCGCGTAGGCCGCAGATGCTCAAGTGCCAGTGCCAGGTCGCGCGCCAAGTGCCCTATTGGCTGGCCTGAATCGATCCAGAGATCGTTCAGACCAGCGCGTGGAGGCCGAACGTCGCCGACCCCACGGATGGATCTCGCGCCGGCCTCGTGAGGACTCGCACTTCACCACCGGTCTCCTACACCTTCACCCTCCGCGCCGGGCAGATCCCGCTCGGCACACACGGCCTTGCCGACCGTGGTGCAGAGCCGAGCCGCGTACGCTGAGCGAGCGTACATGCACACGCTGTAGACAGTACCTGTAACGGGGAGTAACGACGGGCCGGTTGGACGGGACGCCCGAAACAGGCGGGGCGCGATGCGCGCGATGCGCGGGAACTGACCGAGATGGCGGTCGACGACGGCGGACCTGGTAGAGGTCGTGGATGGGGGCGCCGGCGGGGGCGCGGAAATCCGTTGGCCCGGGGGCGGGCGGCTCGCCTAGAATCTCCGCTCTTGCCCGCCTCCCCTCCCGGAGCGCCCCCACCCGGTCGGCAACCGGGTGGTTCTCCTCTCGCACCCTTCCCGCAGGTCTTCCGGAGGCATGCCCGTGTCCACGCCCGCCGTCGATCCCCTCGCGCGTGAGCGCTCCCACCTCGCCGCGTCCCGGTCCGCGCTGCGCGCCATGCGCGAGGACGTCGAGTCGCTCGACATCAGCCGCGTCACCCCGAACTGGGTGAGCGCCCAGGTCCTCGCGCGCGACGTCGCGGAGCGGATCAGGGCGCTCGCCGACCTGAGCGACACCCCGCTGTTCTTCGGCCGCCTCGACTACCTGCACGCGCCCGGTGCCGAACAGGCCGAGGGAGCCGCGGGCGAACGCTTCTACATCGGGCGTCGGCACGTGCACGACGCCGACGGCGACCCGATGGTGATCGACTGGCGGGCGCCGGTGTCGCAGCCGTTCTACCGGGCGTCGAAGAAGGACCCGATGGACGTCGGGCTGCGCCGCCGGTTCGGCTACACCGGCGGCGATCTCACCGCGTACGAGGACGAGCACCTGTCCGACCCGGCGGAGACGGCGCGTACCAGCCGGCTGCTCCAGCAGGAGATCGAGCGGCCGCGCGTGGGCCCGATGCGGGACATCGTGGCGACCATCCAGCCGGAACAGGACGAGATCGTCCGGGGCGGTCTGGGCGGGACGGTGTGCGTGCAGGGCGGGCCGGGGACCGGGAAGACGGCGGTGGGCCTGCACCGGGTGGCGTACCTGCTGTACGCCCACCGCGAGCGGCTGGCGCGCACCGGCACGCTGGTGATCGGCCCGAACCGGTCCTTCCTGCACTACATCGAGCAGGTGCTGCCCGCCCTGGGCGAGCTGGCGGTCCAGCAGGCCACGGTCGACGACCTGGTGGCGCACGTGGAGGTGCGCGGCACGGACGAGGCACCGGCCGCGGTGGTCAAGGGCGACGCCCGGATGGCCGAGGTGGTGCGCCGGGCCCTGTACGCGCACGTGGCGACGCCCGTGGAACCGGTGGTGGTGGTGCGCGGCTCGCGCCGCTGGCGGGTTCCGGCGTACGAGCTGGAGGAGATCGTGCGGGGCCTGCTCGACCGCGGCATCCGCTACGGCGCGGCCCGGGAGGCGCTGCCGCAGCGCATCGCGCACGCGGTGCTGGTGCGGATGGAGCAGTCGGGAGAGGCGCCGGACGACCGGGTGCAGGACGCGGTGGCTCGCAACAGCGCGGTGAAGGCGGCGGTGCGGGCGGTGTGGCCGGCGGTGGAGCCGGCGAAGCTGGTGCTGCGGCTGCTGGCGGACGCCGACTTCCTCGCCGAGCACGCCGCGGGGGTGCTGACCGAGGAGGAGCAGAAGGCGGTCCTGTGGGCGAAGCCGGCGCGCAGCGTGCGGACGGCGAAGTGGTCGGCCGCGGACGCCGTGCTGATCGACGAGGCGACGGACCTGATCGAGCGTACGCACTCGCTCGGGCACGTGGTGCTGGACGAGGCTCAGGATCTGTCCCCGATGCAGTACCGGGCCGTCGGCCGGCGCTGCTCCACCGGTTCGGCGACCGTGCTGGGCGATCTGGCGCAGGGCACCACACCGTGGGCGACGCGCGGTTGGGGGGAGGCGCTGGCCCACCTCGGCAAGGAGGACGCGGTGGTGGAGGAGCTGACCGCCGGTTTCCGGGTGCCGACGGACGTCATCGGGTACGCCTCCCGGCTGCTGCCGCACATCGCGCCGGGCCTGGCACCGGTGGCGTCGGTGCGGGAGAACCCGGGCTTCTTCGAGGTCCGCCCGGTCGGCGGGGCGGCCGAGGTGGTGGAGGCGTGCGCGGAACTACTGGACCGGGAGGGCTCGGTCGGGCTGATCGCCGCCGACGCGCGCGTCCCGGAGCTCTCCCGGGCGCTGGCCGCGGCCGGCACGCGGTACCTGGCGCCGGGTGAGGAGACGACCGCCGAGGTGCGTCTGACGCTGGTGCCCGCCTCGCTCGCGAAGGGCCTGGAGTACGACCACGTCGTCCTCGACGAGCCGCGGGCCGTGGTCGACGGGGAACCGGACGAGCGCACCGGCCTGCGCCGCCTGTACGTCGCCCTGACCAGGGCCGTCTCCGGCCTGATCCTCACCCACACGGCCCCGCTGCCGCTCCAGCTGGGCTGACTCGCAGGGCCGGCAGGGAGGCTGGGGCGCGGACCGCGCGGGCGGGGCTCCGCATTCGGCGGGCCTGCGGCAGGCGCGAGCGGTCTCCCGCCTGCCGCTCAGACCTCGACCCCGGCCGCGGCCGCAGCCCCGGCCCCGTCCAGCACGTTCCGCCACTGCGAGACCGCCTCCACCCCGACCGGGCCGTCCCAGCCGCCGGGGCGGGCCGCGCCGCCGATGTGGAAGGCGTCGATACCGGCGGACAGCAGCCGCGGCACGTGTTCCAGGCGGAGCCCGCCGCCGACCATGATGCGCTGCTCGTAGCCCGGCTCGCCGTACCGTGCGGCCTCCGCGCACAGGGTGGGCAGGCCGTCGTCGACGCCGGCCGCCGAGCCCGCCGTCAGGTAGGCGTCCAGGCCGGGCTGCCCGTCGAGCTGCTTGCGCAGCGCGTCGCGGTCGGCGGCCCGGTCGATGGCCCGGTGGAAGGTCCAACGGCAGCCGTCCAGTGCGTCCACGACGCGTTCCACGGCCGCCAGGTCGACCGCTCCGTCCTCGTCGAGGAAGCCGAGCACGAACTCGTCGGCACCGGCCGCCCGCAGTTCGCCGGCGACGTCCAGCAGCCGCGCCGTCTGGTCGGCGCTGCCCGCGGCGAACCCGTCCGCCAGGCGGAGCATCACGCGCAGGTCGACGTCGACCGCGGCGCGGATCCCGGCGAAGGTCGCCACGGACGGGGTGAGCCCGTCGGCGGCCATGTCGGTGACCAGCTCCAGCCGGTCCGCACCTCCGGCCTGGGCGGCGACCGCGTCCTCGGTGTCGAGCGCGATCACCTCCAGGACTGCACGCTTGCTCATGGGACCCCATTCGTCGGCTTCAGCGGGCGGCTCAGGTCTAGTCCACACAGGTCTAGTCCAATTAGGATACCGTCCGCCCGCGGACCCCGAAGAGCCGCGGATCAGCCGAAGATGTTCAGCTCCCCTTCCTCCGCTCCGGCCAGCTCGTACTCCGCCCCCGCCACCGGACGCCCCGCGTACAGCCGCACCAGCGTGGCGGAGTCGCCGATGAACCGCGCGGGCGTGCGCACCTGCGACAGGCCGCCCAGCTTCAGCGGCTCGTCCACGTCGTCCAGGTCGGCGTGCAGCGGCAGGCGGTCCCGCTCCCACGTCACCCGCGCCAGCAGCGCGAGCGCGTGCGGCAGCCCGGCCCCGCCGTACGCACCGGGCAGGCCCAGGGCGTCGCGCACGTCACCGGCGTGCACCCACTCGCCCAGCGCGACCCCGTCCAGCACCCCGCCCGCCTCGGCGATCACCGGACCGGCCTCGGTCATACCGCGCTCCAGCTCGTCCACCACCTGCGCGTCGCTCCAGGCGGACCGCTCGGCGATGTCGCGGTCGTTGCACTCGGGCGAGAACACCCCCTCCTCGAAGCGGCTCTCCACCACCCGCATCAGCGCGGACGAGCAGTGCGCCACCACGTCCCGCACGGACCAGCCCGGACACGCCGCCACCGGCCGGGCGAAGTCCGCCTCCGACCGCTCCCGCAGCATCGGCACCAGCACGTCGCGCTCGACGGCCAACAGCCGTCCGGGCAGTTCGGCATCACGTACAGACACGTCAGTCATGGGTCCACGCTAGTGCCGAGTGCACCTCCCACCCTCTTCACCGGGCGCGTCGCTCCCAGGCAGAGGTCCAGGCACCCGGACGGCCCGTGAGCACCCCGAGGATGCGCCCGGAGTGGTCGCCCGGCCTCCGATTCGGGCGGGCGGCCATCAGTCGAGACATTCCGCTACGACTCGCGGAGATGACAGACCCCCTGCAGCACGCGGGGTGTCCGCCGCCTGGCCATCGTGCTCGCTCTCTGTATTTCTATGCCTCAGCCGTTGTCGGCACACCCCTGGACCACAACTCCTCGGCGTGGTCGGCGAATCGGGCGAACATACCGCTGTCACCGAACCTTCGCAGGTGCAGCAGGGGCGAGTCGTGGCCGACCAGTCGCGCCAGATGAGGTGTGACCAGCGCCTCGTCATCGAAACGGAAGACCGACAGCGACACGTGATTGGTCGCGTCGGCCGCAGCGGAGAAACGCGCCTGAAGGTTCTCGTGGCTGCCGAGTTTGCCCAGGTGTTCGAGCGTGATCCGGATACGCGTGGACACGGCGAGCGCCACATCCTCGATCTGTTCCCGGCTGCGTGTCACCTCGCCGTCGGGGTCGCCCAGCAGGAAGCGCACACGGCACCCGCTGTCGAGTTTCCGCCGCAGCGTCGAGACGAAGACCGGCTGGTCGATCCAGAGGAAGTAGTTCGTGTATCCGGCGAAGAGGATATCCGTTGCGGACTTCTCGACGAGTCCGGCCCAAACCGTCGACGGGCAGGAGGACCGGTAGGGGTAGGAGCGGATGATTTCTCGGTCTCCACCGGTCTTGATCCGGCCCTTGACCGCTTTCGGCCACAACATTTCTTCGTCAACTCCCAACGCCCTGCCAGCGTCTTCCCGGTTTCTGGCGTGCGGGATCAGTTCGGCGTCCGCCAGCCACCTTTCAACGGTCTTGCCGGACACGCCCACCCGTGCCGCCAGCCGTCTGGGCGACACGTTGGCCGACTGCATAGCCGATCTCAGCGCACTGTTCAAGACTCCCCCGGAGACGTTTGGGCGTTCTTCCACGCTACTGCCGAGACGTCCCGGATGACGCCGGATCTGTCACGAAACATCCTTGAGGGGGCGTCAGCATGGCTGCACGCAAGGACCCCCGCAACCGTGCGAGCGGTCCGGGGGCATGGCCGCCGCTTCCAAGGAGCGATGACGTGATGGACCTTATCCGAGCGGCCCTCGAACGCCTGAGGGCACTCCCGCTCGGTCGATGCGCCCTAGGCCGGCACCTCGCGGCCCCCGCCCTGCCGCCGCCGGCGACCCCGCACGGCACCGCTCCCCACGTATGGGGAGCGGTGCTCGTCAGCAGGGCGGCCGGGCTGCGCGCCCGCGACCTCGGGGCCCCCCGTACGGTGCGGCCCCTGCGCGGTCCGCGCTGGGCGCTGCCTCCGGCAGACTGGGCGGTTTTCAAGCCGTGCTCGGGCCGCGCGGGCACCTCTCCCGATCCCGTCTGCACCTGCCCCGAGTACGCCCCCCGGACAGACGCCCGGAACGTCGGGCAGGGGGCCGGACAGTGACGATGACGCTTGCCGTGTACCGGATCGATACGGAAACCGGCGCCCGCACTCAGGTCCGGGAGAAGCGCACCGTGGAACCCGGTGAGGTGCCGGACACCGCCTCCGCACTTCCGCCGTGCACCTGCCCGCACTGCACGAGCGGAGCAGCGCGGCTGTATGCCAAGGTGAGGGAAGTCAATCTACGCAGCCGCGGTGGATCGTGAGCGGCTCGCCCTCGGCGGACACCTCAACCATGTCCGCCGAGTGCGGAGTTGCGCAACGCGCCGAGTACAAGGGCCTGCACAAGGACTGCCGCCGAACCAGGGACGTCCCTCTTCCGGGGGCTACCGGCATTCTGCTGGTGCCTCGCTGCACCTGCACCTGTCATCCGTCCGGCGGGCGGGCGGGAGCCTGAACTGAGCAACACACCCGGTGGTCGCCGTCCCGGGGCGCTGCGAGGCGCGAGGGCAGTAAGGACGCCCCCCCTGTGGGCCGAGTGCCGGGTGCCGGCAGGGCGGGATGCCGAACGGCGCGGACGGCGACGTTCCCCCGCGGCCGCCCGGAGGGACAGGCACGAGGACTCCGGTGTCCTCTCCGCCGACCCGGCCGGCCTGGTCGCCCTCGTCAGCGCCGCGGCCCGGTGCGCGGCCGGAAGGCAGGCGCCGGGAGACAGGCGCCGGGAACAATGGCGGCATGGCCGACACCGATGCTCTGCGTGCCCGCTTCGCCCTCGCCCTTGAGGGAGCCCGCGGCTCCGCCGAGGGCCCGGACCCGGCGCCGTACGCGGAGAACCTGCTCGCCCGCTGGGCCGAACCCCAGCGCCGCTACCACACGCTCACTCACCTCACCGCCGTCCTCGACCACATCGACGGCCCGCTGGCCGGGTACGCCGCCGAGCCCGACGTCGTCCGGCTGGCCGCCTGGTTCCACGACGCGGTCTACCTGCCCGACCGTTCGGAGAACGAGGACCGGTCGGCGCGGCTCGCCGAGCGCGCCCTGCCCGAGGCCGGGGTGGGCGGTGCGAGGACCGCCGAGGTGGCACGGCTGGTGCGGCTGACCGTCGGTCACGACCCCGCGGACGACGACCGCGACGGGCAGGTGCTGTGCGACGCCGACCTGGCGATCCTCGCCGCGCCGCCGGCGGCGTACGCCCACTACACCGCCGAGGTCCGCGAGGAGTACCACTTCGTGCCCAGCGACGCCTTCCGCGCCGGCCGGGCCGAGGTGCTGCGCCGACTGCTCGCGCTGCCCCGGCTGTTCCGCACTCCGTACGGGCAGCGGGAATGGGAGGCCACGGCCCGCTACAACCTCACCGCCGAGCTGGAAATGCTGTCGCCCTGACCGGTCCGGCCGCCTACGCTGCCCGCATGCTGAGCATGGGCGGGGAACAGGTGGAGCAGGCCGTCGCGAGCTGCGTGGCGGCGCTGCGGCCGGCGGTGGACCGGGACTGGGAGGCGGTGCGGGCCCGCGGGTTGGAGTGGGACTGCCGTCGGACGGCCGAGCACATCGCGGGCTGCCTGCTGGCCTACGCCGGGCAGCTCGCCGGACGCGCCCGGGACGCGTACGTGCCCTTCGAGATCACCCTCGGCGGCACCGACGACGGACTCGACCGGGCCGACAACGCCGGTCTGCTGCACGTGATCGAGACGACCGGCGCCCTGCTGGCCGCCACCGTGCGGACGACGCCGCGCGAGGTCCGCGCCTTCCACCCCTACCCGTTCCGCAGCGCGGGCCGCGAGGGCTTCGCCGCGATGGGCGTCGCCGAGACGCTGCTGCACACGTACGACGTCACCCGGGGGCTCGGCCTGCCCTACGAGCCGCCCGCCGAGCTGTGCGAGGGCGTCCTCGCCGGCATCTTCCCGCACGTGCGGCCCGGCCCCGCCGCGTGGCCGACGCTGCTGTGGGCGACCGGCCGCGGCGAGCTGCCCGGCCGCGCCCCGGTCACCGAGTGGCACTGGAGCAACACCCTGGTACTGCCCGCGGACCGCCTCACCCTCCAGGGCATCTCCCCGGCGTCCGCACGCGACCTGTCGCTGGGCGGCGACGGCGGCTTCGACTGGGCCGGCGGCGGGCCGTACCAGGGCACCCGGGACGCGGCGGGGATGCTGATGAAGGCGTACGAGGCGGGCACGCACCGGCCGGAGTGGGGCGTGTTCGCGCTGGTGCGCCGCGAGGACGGGCGCGCGGTCGGCGGCCTGGGCTTCCACGGCTCCCCGGACGAGGACGGGCGCGCGGAGATCGGCTACGACCTGGTCGAGGCCGCACGCGGCCAGGGCTACGCCACCGAGGCGGTGCGCGCGCTGGCGGAGTGGGCGCTGGCCCGGGACGGCGTACGGGCGCTGTTCGCGACGGTCGATCGGGCCAACACGCCCTCGCAGCGGGTCCTGGGCCGCGCCGGGTTCCGGAAGGCCGGCGGGGACGAGGAGCAGCTCGCCTACGAGCGGAGCTGAGTGCGGCCGCCCGGCGGGCCGGGCGGCGCCGGCGAAACACTCAGGGCTGTGGCCGGGAGCGCCGGTGCTTGGGCCTGCGCAGGCCGGCGGCGTACAGCAGCCGCACCACCTCGCGGCTGCTGACCTCGACCGCGCCGGCCCGCACCACGTCCGCGTACCGGTCCGAGGGGATGTCGTAGTGGTCGCGTTCGAAGGCGCGGCGGGGCACGCCCAACCCGTCGGCGAACGCGTGGAGTTCGCCGTAGGAGGCGTCGCTGACCAGGTGCGACCACAGGCGGCCGTGGCCCGGCCAGGCAGGCGGGTCGATGTAGACGGTCATGAGGAGGGCGTCGACCCTCCGGTGGCGGCGCCCAGCGAGCCGACGGCGGCGACCTTCACGCCCGCCTGGTGGCACACCCAGTGCGGGTCGGCCCCCAGCTCCGGCTCGACCTCCAGGGCGTGCGGGTCACCGGAGCCGCACACCGGGCACAGCGGCCAGCGGCCGTAGCGCTCCAGCAGGGCGTCCTGCACGTCCTGCGCGACCAGCCCGGCCACGTAGTCGGCACCCTCCGGCCACTGCTCCACCCACCAGCGCCGCTCGGTCACGGACTCCTCGACCAGGGACACCACGTCCGCGTCGGCGACATCACGGGCGATCAGGTCCGCGAGCACGAGGGCGCGCGCCGCGTGCAAGACCTGCTCCAGAGGGCTGATGGGATCCATGCCTCCCATTGTGCGCACTCTTGACCCGCCCCCCTGCCGAAAATAGCTTTCAGGTGTGACCCATGACGTGAAGGAAATTTTCGGCGGGGCGCTGGCGGCCAAGGTGCGCACCCTCGCGCCCTCCATGACGCGATCCATGCAGCGGGTGGCCGAGGCCGTCGCGGGCGACCCGGCCGGCTGCGCGGCCCTCACGGTCACCGGCCTGGCCGAGCGCACCGGCACCAGCGAGGCCACCGTCGTCCGCACCGCCCGGCTGCTCGGCTATCCCGGCTACCGCGATCTGCGGCTCGCCCTCGCCGGTCTCGCCGCCCAGCAGCAGTCCGGCCGCGCACCCGCCATCACCACCGACATCGCGGTCGACGACCCGATCGCGGACGTGGTGACCAAGCTGGCCTACGACGAGCAGCAGACCCTCGCCGACACCGCGGCCTGCCTGGACACCGCACAACTCGGCGCGGCCGTCACCGCGGCGGCCGCCGCCCGCCGCATCGACGTCTACGGGATCGGCGCCTCCGGACTGGTCGCCCAGGACCTCACCCAGAAGCTGCTGCGGATAGGCGGCATCGCGCACGCCCACAGCGATCCGCACCTGGCCGTCACCAACGCGGTGCAGCTGCGCTCCGGGGACGTGGCGATCGCGATCACGCACTCCGGCTCGACGGGCGACGTGATCGAGCCGCTGCGGGTCGCCTTCGAGCACGGCGCCACCACGGTGGCGATCACCGGCCGCCCGGACAGCCCGGTCACCCAGTACGCCGACCACGTCCTGACCACGTCCACCGCACGGGAGAGCGAACTGCGACCGGCCGCGATGTCCTCCCGGACCGGCCAACTACTGGTCGTCGACTGCCTGTTCGTGGGGGTCGCGCAGCGGACGTACGCGACCGCGGCACCGGCGCTGGCGGCGTCCTACGAGGCGCTGGCGCACCGGCACCGCAGGTAGGCCGCAGCGCGGACGAGGACGACCGCGAGCCGCGCGGAGCCGCCGCCCCCGACCGGGCCGCCGCCGCGCCCGGCCCGCACCGCCCGCACCGTGGGACCGGCGAGGCCGTACGACCACCGGGCTCCTTCGACCACCGGGCTCCTGCCGCCGGGCCCCCTACGACCGGCGGGCCCGCGGACCGCGGCCCGGACCACGGCCGAGCCCGTACACCACCGGGCCCCACGACCGTCACACCCCCTGCGCCCCCGACGCCCCCAACGACCGTCCAACCCAACGACCGTCCAGCCCAACAACCTTCCAGCCCAAGGACCTTCACGCCCCCGCGACCGGACGTCCTCGCCCGCCGCCCCCGAACACCGACACCCACCCCCACACCCACGCACCCACGCACCCACGCACCCGCACGTCCGCGTCCCTCCGGCAGGACACCGCACCCGAGCCGGCCGGGCACCGCACCCGAGTGGAAGAGAGCCGCCCTCCGATGACCTCCACCTCCGGCCCCCGTGACCTGCGCTCCGAACTGGCCGCGCTGACCACCGAGGCGTTCCGCCCCGAACTCGCCGACATCGACCGCCTCCCCACCCTCGACATCGCCCGGCTGATGAACGGCGAGGACGCGCACGTGCCCGCCGCGGTGGCCCGGCGGCTGCCGGAGATCGCCGCGGCGGTCGACGCGGTGGCGGAGCGGATGGGGCGCGGCGGGCGGCTGGTGTACGCCGGCGCGGGCACCGCCGGCCGGCTGGGCGTGCTGGACGCCTCGGAGTGCCCGCCCACCTTCAACACCGGTCCCGAGCAGGTCGTCGGCCTGATCGCGGGCGGCCCGCCGGCCATGGTCGCCTCGGTGGAGGGCGCCGAGGACTCCGCCGAACTGGCCCGGGCCGACCTGGACGCGCTCGGGCTGACCGCGCGGGACACGGTGGTCGGCGTGTCCGCCTCCGGCCGCACGCCCTACGCCCTCGGCGCGGTGCGGCACGCGCGGTCGCTGGGCGCGCTGACCGTCGGCCTGGCCTGCAACGCGGACAGCGCGCTGGCGGCGGCCGCCGAGCACGGCATCGAGGTGGTCACCGGGCCCGAGCTGATCACCGGCTCCACCCGGCTGAAGGCGGGCACGGCGCAGAAGCTGGTCCTCAACATGCTGTCGACGATCACCATGATCCGCCTGGGGAAGACGTACGGGAACCTGATGGTCGACGTGCGCGCCTCCAACGACAAGCTGCGGGCCCGCTCCCGGCGGATCGTCGCGCTGGCGACCGGCGCGGGTGAGGAGGAGGTGGAACGGGCCCTGACCGCGGCGGACGGCGAGGTGAAGAACGCGGTCCTGATCGTCCTGGCGGACGTGGACGGGCCGGCGGCGGCCCGCCTGCTGGCGGAGTCCGGGGGCCGCCTGCGCGCCGCGCTGGCGGCGGCGCGGGACTGAGCGTCCGGGCGCCGCGCCGGTCGGCTCCGCGCGGACACCGCCCGCTGCCGTGGCGCGGGCGGGATGTCGCCGGGTGGGCTGCGGCCGCGGCGCGCGAACCCGCACACTTGCACCATGAACCACGCTCAGCTCACCGCTCTGGGACGCGCCCTCCGGCTTCTCGGCGAACACGGGGAGGTGCTGACGGCCGACACCCCCGACGACCGGCTGCGGGAGGTCGGGGCGGACCTGCGGCGCGCGCTGGACCTGTGGGAGGAGGGTGTGACGACGGCCGCGCCGGCCACCCGCTGCGCGGAGCATCCCAACGGGCCGGTCGACGAGAGCGCCCCCGACCTGTGCCTGCTGTGCGAGACGCGGCGGCGCGCGGCGCGCCGCTCGGAGCTGGGCGGCGGGCCGTACGGCCGCTCGCGCCCGGCCGCGGAGTCGGGCGAGCGGGTGCCGTCCCGCTACGGGGTGCGGGCCGACCGTCCGCAGCCGCAGCAGCGCTGGCTGCCGGAGCTGTGGAACGGCCGCGAGTGGCAGTTGTGCGGAACCCCGCGCCACGACCGCCAGGAGGCGGAGGCCTATCTCGCCGCCCAGCGGCGCGGCCCGCGGGCCGCGCCGGCGTACCGGCTCGTCCACGAGTTCACCGACTACGAGGTGTTGCGGGTGTGGGGGGTGCCGGTCCGGACGGACATCGAGCCGATGGGCAACGCCTGAAGTGCTCTCCCGGCTGAAGCCGGGAGATTCCAGCCGTCATGACGGCCGGTTGCCCCGAAAGGTTATCGGCCTATCCCTGCCCCTGCCCCTGGCCTGCGCTCTGGGCTGGATGCTGCCCCTGCCGTTGACCCTGTCCCTGCCGCTGGCCCTGTCCCGGCCCCTGCCGCTGGGTCCGGCCCTGACCGGCGCCCCTACGGTTGCCCCCGGTGCGGTCATGGGCCGGGGCATCGATCGGTGTGCCGCGGTAGCAGCCCACGGTGTAGGGGAATTCCAGGGTGGCGCTGTAGTGGTACATCGTCGTCTCTTTGCCGTTCCACATCACCTTGCTGGTACGGCCGTGGCAGCCGTCGAGGTCGGCGTTGGTGGGCAGGTTGCCCTTGTCGTCCCGTTCGACGTAGATACCGAAGCCGTCCAGCGCGTACCCGACCAGGGTCGAGCCCTTTTCCGTGGCCGCGGAGAGCAGGCAGGACGGAATGTCGTGGTAGTGGTAGTCCTCCGCGCCGTCGGGATGGCCGTCGCACATGTCCTGGGTCTCGTGGGCCGCCGCGTCCCGTCCCGCGTCGTCGAGGGCGTTGTAGAGGTAGACGCCGTTCTTGAGGATGCCGATGGCTCCCATGGACAGGCAGCTGGGGTTGTCGGCGAGGCTCGGGTTGAGCGGCAGGGTGAGGTTGACGGTCGTCGCCGTGATGGCGTTCGGGTTGGTGTCGTACTGGTAGGCCGGGTCGGACCGCTGGATGGGGAAGGTGCCGGTGCTCTGGTGGGTCGGCAGGTCCTTGGAGGTGATGACCCGGGATTCGCCCCGGACGGTCTCGTCGTACTCGGCGTCCGGCCAGCTGTGCCGGCCCTGCACCCGCACCTTCGAGGTGGAGTCCCACGTCTTGTTCGTAGTGTCCGTCCAGGGACCGTCGTGGCGTGCCCCGCCGGGGCGGAAGGAGGTCTGACATGAGTAGACGTCCCCGGTCTGCGCAGCGGTCGAGACCTTGTCGTCGCCGAGCGGGATCTTCTCGGGGTCGGTGACCCCGGACCAGGACGCGGGGACTCCTCCGCCGGCCACCGACGGCGCCGGGCTCACGGACTGCCCGGGCGAGGACTGCCGTCCGGGGGAGGAAGGGGCCGCGGACGTGCAGGCCGCCAGGAGCACCGTACCGCTCGCCATGGCCAGCCCTCGCAGCGCGAACCTGGCCGATTTCACAGTCGCTGTCACGGTCGTTCCTTTGCTCGGGAGGGTGATGACGGGTCGGACTCGGACACCCGGCCGGCGCGGTCCCGGGCCCAGCCGGTCCGTCGAGCGAGAACGTTGGCAGTCTCAGGGGCTCGATCCCCTGAGGCCTTCCTGAAGGTTGGCTGAAGCCTCACGAGCGGCCGGTCCACCCGGCGCCGGCGGCCGGGGCAGGCGCACCAGAAAGGTGGCGCCGCCGCCAGGGGTCTCCAGCGCGGTCACCGTCCCGTCGCAGCTGCTCACCAGCGCCGCCACGATGGCGAGCCCGAGACCTGAGCCGGTTCCGGACCGCGTGCGCGCCCGGGAGCTGTCGGGACGGAAGAAGCGCTCGAAGACGTACGGGCGGTCGGCGGCCGCGATCCCGGGGCCGTCGTCGATCACCCGTATCCCGACCACCGGCCCGTCCGCCTCGACGGTGATCCGGGTGACGGTGCCGGGCGGCGTGTGGGTGCGGACGTTCGCCAGCAGGTTCCCGATCACCTGCCGCAGCCGCAGCGCGTTCGCGCGGACGGAGACGGCCGGGCCGGTCGCGAGGTCCAGTTCGACCCGGTGGGCGGGGCCGAAGGCGCGGTGTTCCTCGACCGCGTCCCGAAGGACGCCGGCCACCTCCACGTCCGTGTCCACATCCGTGTCCGCGGCCTCGTGATCGAGGCGTGCGAGGAGGAGCAGATCCTCCACCAGGCCGGTCATCCGCTCCGTCTCCGCGGCGATCCGGATCATCGCCCGTTCGAGCAGCGGACCGGGCGGCAGCCCGCCGCGGCCATGAAGCTCGGCGTAGCCGCGGATGAGCGCCAGGGGCGTACGCAGTTCGTGGGAGGCGTCGGCTGCGAACCGCTCCAGCCTGAGCCGGGCGGCCTCGCGGGCGGCGAGGGACGCGTCGAGCTGGACGAGCATGTGATCGAAGCCCGTGGCCAGCCGTCCGACCTCGTCGCGGGTGTTGCGGGGCCTGGTGCGGCGCGTCAGGTCACCGGCAGCCACCGCCTCCGTGGCGTCGATCAGGTCGTCCAAGGGCCGAAGTTGTCGTCGTACCGCCCACCAGCCGACGCCGCCGCCGAGCGCCACGACGGCGCCGCCGCCGAGCAGCAGGCTCCCCAGCAGCAGGTCGGTCGTCCGGGCCGCCTCCGCCAGCGACACGGCGAAGACGGTCACGCCGCCGTCGGGCCGGCGGACCGCGGTCCAGTGGTACTCCAGCGTCCCGTCGACGCTTCCGGCGCTCCTGATCCGGCCGTCCGGGCCGCCGGACAGCGCGGTCTTCCAGGAGACGTCCGGCAGCGGATCCAGGTCCCCGGTCAGCTCCGAGGGCACGGCCTCTTCAAGGCGCCCCCGCGTGCCGAAGCGCAGCAGGGCGACCTGCCGGGCCGCAGGTTGTTCCCTGCCCGGCCGATTCCCGGACTGCGCCGACTGACCCGGCTGTGCCGACTGCGGCTGGGCGCGGGCGCGCAGGAGCCGCGCGTCGGCCTCGGCGACGAGGTTCGACCGGGTCCACCACAGAGTGCCGCCGCCCAGAACCGCCACCGACGCGGTGAGCAGCACGGCCACCAGGAGGGCCAGACGCGCGCGCAGCCGCATGACTCACCGCTCCGACCGCAGCACATAGCCGAATCCGCGCACCGTGTGGATCAGGGACGGGCCGTGTGCGTCCACCTTTCTGCGCAGCTGGCTGATGTGCGCCTCCACCAGGTTGCCGTCGCCGCGGCCGGCCTCGGCGTGCCCCCAGACGGCCTCGATGATCTGCGCCTTCGACAGCACCTGGCCGCGCCCCTGGAGCAGGTAGCGCAGGATCCGGTACTCGGTGGGGGACAGGACGACCTCCCGGCCGGCGCGGGTCACCTGGTGGGCCCGGTCGTCGAGCACGAGGTCGGTGATCTGCAACGGCCCGTCCGCCTGGTCGGTCCGCCCGCTGCGGCGCAGTACGGCGGCGATCCTGAGGGTCAGCTCTTCCAGGCTGAAAGGCTTCGTCAGATAGTCGTCGCAGCCACGGTCGAACCCCGTACGCAGGTCAGCCCGGCTGTCCCGGGCGGTGAGGAAGATCACCGGCAGCTCGCAGCCTGCGCTGCGCAGCCGCCCGCACACCTCGAACCCGTCGAGGTCGGGCAGGGTGACATCGAGGATCAGCAGATCGCAGTCGAGGGCCGGCCCGGCGGACAGGCAGTCACGGCCGCTGCTGACGGAGACGGTGTCGTACCCCTCGTGCCGCAGCGACGCCTCCAGCAGTTCGGCCATCGGCTCGTCGTCCTCGACGAGGAGGATCCGGGCGCGTGGCCGCCGGGCGTTCGTTCCCGGGGTCGTCACAGTCATGCGCGGGATGGTAGGACAGCGAACTGTGGGCTCAGCGGGCCCAATGCGGCACCGGCGGATCCGAACCGGTGCCCGGCCGATCCGAACCGGTGCCCGACCGATCCGATCCGGTGCCCGGCGGATCCGAACCGGTGACGCCCGGCCCGGCGGGCCGGGCGGAGGGCCTCAGCTCAGGCTGCGCAGCGACGCCGGGTCGTAGGGCCGCAGTTCCTCCGAGCGGCCGGAGAGCACCTTCTGCGCCCACTGCGGGTCCTGGAGCAGCGCCCGGCCGACGGCGACCAGGTCGAACTCCTCGCGCTCCAGCCGGTCGAGGAGGTTGTCGAGGCTGCCCAGCTCGGCACCCTTGCCCTGGAACGCCTTGATGAAGTCGCCGTCGAGGCCGACCGAGCCGACCGTGATGGCGGGCTTTCCGGTGAGCTTCTTCGTCCAGCCGGCGAGGTTGAGGTCCGAGCCCTCGAACTCGGGGAGCCAGTAGCGGCGGGTGGAGGCGTGGAAGGCGTCCACGCCGGCCGCGGACAGCGGGGCGAGGATGGCCTCCAGCTCCTCGGGGGTCTCGGCGAGCCGGGCGTCGTAGGCCTCCTGCTTCCACTGGGAGTAGCGGAAGATGACGGGGAACTCCGGCGAGACCCGCTCGCGTACGGCGGCCACGATCTCCTCGGCGAACCTGGCCCGGGCGACCGGGTCGCCGCCGTAGGCGTCGGTACGGCGGTTGGTGCCGGCCCACAGGAACTGGTCGACGAGGTAGCCGTGGGCGCCGTGGATCTCCACGCCGTCGAAGCCGATCCGCTCCGCGTCGGCCGCGGCCTGCGCGAAGGCGCCGATGACGTCGTCCAGGTCCCGGCGGGTCATGGCCTCGCCGGTGCCCTCGGTACCGTCGAGGCGCAGGCCGGAGGGGCCGACGGCGGGGGCGTCCGCGACCGGCGGCTGGCCGGCCTTGCGCACCATGCCGATGTGCCAGAGCTGCGGCACGATGGTGCCGCCCGCCTCGTGCACCGCCGCGGCCACCTCGGCCCAGCCCGCCAGCTGCTCCTCGCCGTGGAACCGCGGCACCCGGTCGCTCTGCCCGGCGGAGGCGTGGCCGACGTAGGTGCCCTCGGTGACGATCAGGCCGACGCCGGACGCGGCACGGCGGGCGTAGTACCCGCGCACGTCCTCGCCGGGCACGCCGCCCGGGGAGAACATGCGGGTCATCGGAGCCATCGCGATGCGGTTGGGCACGGTGAGGCCGTTGATCGAGATCGGCCGGGAGAGGATCTGGGCCGCGCGGGAGGGGGCGGCGGTCTCGGGGAGGGCGGTCACGGGACGACTCCTTGGACGAACGGTCGGGCGGGGGACTCCATGCACATTCTCACTGGTATGTGCACATGCATCGAGTGCCTGCCTCGGACAACCAGTTCCCGGCGCCGCGGATTCCGCGCAGCGGGCGGAACATCCCGTGATCCGGATCACCCACCCGGGTGCGGGGCCGGGACCTCGCGGACCCGGTGGCCGGCGCACGACGGGGCGGGGCCGAGCGGGCCGGGCAGACCGGCCGGGCAGACCGGCCCTGCGGAACAGCCGAGCAGACCG
The DNA here is from genome assembly GCF_047200655.1 of Streptomyces sp. MS06. Classification (NCBI taxonomy): domain Bacteria; kingdom Bacillati; phylum Actinomycetota; class Actinomycetes; order Kitasatosporales; family Streptomycetaceae; genus Streptomyces; species Streptomyces sp. MS06. Next base: position 123,957 of record NZ_JBJZOJ010000013.1, on the reverse strand, counting down.
GCCCTGCGGAACAGCCGGCCAGACCGGCCCTGCGGAGCAGCCGTGCGGAACGGCGCCCGCACACGCCCGAGGGCGGCACCCCCGGCTCGCGGGGGTGCCGCCCTCGTACGAAAAGGACTCGGTCCGATCCTCGGGAGGATCAGAAGTCCATGTCACCGCCCGGCATGCCGCCGCCGGCCGGGGCCGCGGCGGCCTTCTCCGGCTTGTCGGCGATGACGGCCTCGGTGGTGAGGAACAGCGCGGCGATGGAGGCGGCGTTCTGCAGCGCGGAACGGGTCACCTTCGCCGGGTCGATGATGCCCTCCTTGACCAGGTCGACGTAGTCGCCGGTCGCGGCGTTGAGGCCGTGGCCCGGGGTCAGGTTGCGGACCTTCTCCACCACGACGCCGCCCTCGAGGCCGGCGTTCACGGCGATCTGCTTCAGCGGGGCCTCCAGGGCGAGCTTCACGGCGTTGGCGCCGGTCGCCTCGTCACCCTCCAGCTCCAGCTTCTCGAAGACCTGGGTGGCCTGCAGCAGGGCCACGCCGCCACCGGCGACGATGCCCTCCTCGACGGCCGCCTTGGCGTTGCGGACGGCGTCCTCGATGCGGTGCTTGCGCTCCTTGAGCTCCACCTCGGTGGCGGCACCGGCCTTGATGACGGCCACGCCGCCGGCGAGCTTGGCCAGGCGCTCCTGCAGCTTCTCGCGGTCGTAGTCGGAGTCGCTGTTCTCGATCTCGGCGCGGATCTGGTTGACCCGGCCGTTGACCTGGTCGGAGGAGCCGGCACCGTCGACGATGGTGGTCTCGTCCTTGGTGATGACGACCTTGCGGGCGCGGCCCAGGAGGTCCAGGGTCGCGTTCTCCAGCTTGAGGCCGACCTCCTCGGAGATGACCTCGCCGCCGGTGAGGATGGCGATGTCGCCGAGCATGGCCTTGCGGCGGTCGCCGAAGCCCGGGGCCTTGACCGCGACGGACTTGAAGGTGCCGCGGATCTTGTTGACGACCAGGGTCGACAGGGCCTCGCCCTCGACGTCCTCGGCGATGATCAGCAGCGGCTTGCCCGACTGCATGACCTTCTCCAGGAGCGGGAGCAGGTCCTTGACGTTGGAGATCTTGGAGTTGGCGATCAGGATGTACGGGTCGTCGAGGACGGCCTCCATACGCTCCATGTCGGTGGCGAAGTACGCCGAGATGTAGCCCTTGTCGAAGCGCATACCCTCGGTGAGCTCGAGCTCCAGACCGAAGGTCTGGGACTCCTCGACGGTGATGACGCCTTCCTTGCCGACCTTGTCCATGGCCTCGGCGATGAGCTCGCCGATCTGGGTGTCGGCGGCGGAGATGGAGGCGGTGGAGGCGATCTGCTCCTTGGTCTCCACGTCCTTGGCCTGCTCCAGCAGGGCGGCGGAGACGGCCTCGACGGCCTTCTCGATACCGCGCTTCAGGGCCATCGGGTTGGCGCCCGCGGCGACGTTGCGCAGGCCCTCCTTGACCAGGGCCTGGGCCAGGACGGTCGCGGTCGTCGTGCCGTCACCGGCGACGTCGTCCGTCTTCTTGGCGACCTCCTTGACCAGCTCGGCGCCGATCTTCTCGTACGGGTCCTCGAGCTCGATCTCCTTGGCGATGGAGACACCGTCGTTGGTGATCGTGGGGGCGCCCCACTTCTTCTCGAGGACGACGTTGCGGCCCTTGGGGCCGAGGGTCACCTTGACGGCGTCCGCGAGCTGGTTCATGCCGCGCTCGAGGCCGCGCCGCGCCTCCTCGTCGAACGCGATGATCTTGGCCATGTGAAGTGGTCCCTCCAGGACTGGGGGTGATTCCTTCGGACCGCGCCCGCGCCCGCGACGGACGGCTCGCCGGCCTCGTGGTTCCTTCCCCACCCGGCCCGCGGGCCTCACCGACCCGGTCCTTCGTTGTCACTCTCACCTTCAGAGTGCTAACGCCAATGATTAGCACTCGACCCCTCGGAGTGCAAGGCGCTCCCGCACAGCGAGCCCCCGCGGGGCTGCCGCACGGGTGACCGGCGGACGACCGGACCCCCGCCCTCCGGGCGGGCCGCCCGCGTCCGAGCAGGACGAAGGGCCCGCACCCCCGGGTGGGGACGCGGGCCCTTCGCCGCAGTGAATGTTCAGGCGGTGACGCGAACCATGTCGGCCTGCGGGCCCTTCTGGCCCTGCGAGATCTCGAACTCGACCCGCTGGCCCTCTTCCAGGGTGCGGTACCCGTCCATCTGGATCGCGCTGTAGTGGACGAAGACGTCCGCACCACCGTCGACCGCGATGAAGCCGTACCCCTTCTCCGCGTTGAACCACTTGACGGTGCCCTGAGCCATGCCTAACTCCCCTATTACTGGCCCTTGCGCAGATCCGCACTTCGCGGATCCGGGTCAGACCTCACCCCCCAGTGAATGGGGGCGTGCGCCGGAACGCGTCGACCGCGGCTGAATGTATCTGTCCAACTGCCGTCTGCAACAGGTCAATCGGACGAGAATTCTGGACGGGCCCGGTCGGGAATCTCCCGAGAATTCACCAGACTTCAGGGCAAGTCGGGCCGGACCATTGACGCAAAAGGAACGAAAGACGCGCGCACTTTGGCTACTTCTCGTCGGCGGCGCAGCAGGTTCACCGAACTTCCCGCGCACTGCGGCGGGGCGGCGTTCCCCAACTGTACCGCGCTCAATCACGCGAAATGACCCCCTCCGTTTCTCTTACGGAGGGGGCCATTCCGTTAACGCGGGGTGACCGCCGCCGTTCCGGGCGGCGGGCGGTCCCCGCGGTCAGCAGCCGCCGGCCACCGCCGGGATGATCGACACGCCCGTGCCGGGCGGCGTGGCGGTCTCCAGGCCCTGCTCGAAGCGGACGTCGTCGTCGTTGACGTAGACGTTGACGAAGCGGCGCAGCTTGCCCTGGTCGTCCAGCACGCGGGCGGCGATACCGGTGTGGTTCTTCTCCAGGTCGGCGATGACCTCGGAGAGGTTCGCGCCCTCGGCGGGCACCTCGGCCCGGCCGCCGGTGTAGGTGCGCAGGATGGTGGGGATGCGGACGGTCACGCTCATACGAGGCCAGCCTCTCGGAAGGAATCCAGGTTCGGGCGGATGGTGGCGGTGAGGCCGGTGCCGGCCACCGCGTCGAGGGTCTTGAGGCCGTCGCCGGTGTTGAGCACGACGGTCGTCTTCGACGGGTCGAGGGCGCCGCTCTCGATCAGCTTGCGGGTGACGCCCACGGTCACCCCGCCCGCGGTCTCCGCGAAGATGCCCTCCGTGCGGGCGAGCAGCTTGATGGCGTCCACCACCTGCGCGTCGGTGACGTCCTCCACCGCGCCGCCGGTGCGGCGGGCGATGTCCAGGACGTACGGCCCGTCGGCGGGGTTGCCGATGGCGAGGGACTTGGCGATGGTGTCCGGCTTCTGCGGGCGGACCACGTCGTGGCCGGCCTTGAAGGCCGTGGAGACCGGCGAGCAGCCCTCGGCCTGCGCCCCGAAGATCTTGTACGGCCGGTCCTCGACCAGGCCCAGCCCGATCAGCTCCCGCAGCCCCTTGTCGATCTTCGTGAGCTGCGAGCCGGAGGCGATCGGCACCACGATCTGGTCGGGCAGCCGCCAGCCGAGCTGCTCGCACACCTCGTAGGCCAGCGTCTTGGAGCCCTCCGCGTAGTAGGGCCTCAGGTTGACGTTGACGAAGCCCCAGCCCTCGCCGGCCGGGTCGCCGATCAGCTCGGAGCAGAAGCGGTTGACGTCGTCGTAGGTGCCCTCGATGCCGACCAGCTCGCCGCCGTAGACGGCGGCCATGACGACCTTGCCCTGCTCCAGGTCGTGCGGGATGAACACGCAGGAGCGGAAGCCGGCGCGGGCGGCCGCGGCGCCGACCGCTCCGGCCAGGTTGCCGGTGGAGGAGCAGGACAGGGTGGTGAAGCCGAAGGCGCGCGCGGCCTCCAGGGCCTGCGCCACCACCCGGTCCTTGAAGGAGTGGGTGGGGTTTCCGGAGTCGTCCTTGACGTACAGCCCGCCGGTCACGCCCAGCTCGCGGGCCAGGTTGTCCGCCTTGACGAGCGCGGTCCAGCCCGGGTTGAGGTTGGGCTTTCCGGCCACGTCGGCGGGCACGGGCAGCAGCGGCGCGTAGCGCCAGATGCTGGCGGGGCCGGCTTCGATGCGCTTGCGAAGGCTCTCGGGGTCGTGGCCGGAGAAGTCGTAGGCGACCTCCAGCGGGCCGAAACACTCCTCGCACGCGAAGACCGGGCCGAGCGGTACGCGGTGCCCGCACTCGCGGCAGCTCAGCGCGGCGGCGGGGCCGAGGTCGACGGCCGGGGAGGCGGTGGAGCCGGTGGATTCGTTGGTGCTTGCCGTGGTCTGCACAGCCATGTGAGGCGAGGCCCTTTCTCCTCATCTTCCCCACGACGCATCTCGCCGCGAGACGGAATTGGCACCTTCCCCGGCCGGGAGCCTCGCGTGAACGAGTGCGGCTCAGGAGGGTTGCCGGGGCTTCACCGGGCCGTGTCCCTCTGCCCCTCTGGATGAGCGGTATGCGGTTGTCCGCGCGAATGGCCTGCGACATGCGACATGCGATGGTCACCCGCGTTGTTCAAGACTGTAACCGACGGCCGCGACAGTTGAGATAGTCGTCCGAACCGCGAGACAACGTGAGGAGCCGCAGACTGTGCTGGAAGAAGTCGAGCGCTGGCTGAGCACCCGCTCCTGGTCCGTGACCGATCGCCCGCTCCACCAGATCCTCGCCGCCAAACGCGGCACGGGCCAGTCCGTCTCCGTGGTGCTGCCGGCGCTCAACGAGGAGGAGACCGTCGGCGACATCGTCGCGGTCATCCGCCATGACCTCGTGGAGCAGGTACCCCTGGTCGACGAGGTCGTCGTCGTCGACTCGGGCTCCACCGACCGCACCTCCGAGGTGGCCGCCGCGGCGGGCGCCCGGGTCGTCCACCGGGACGACATCCTGCCGGGCCTCCCGGCCGTCCCCGGCAAGGGCGAGGTGCTGTGGCGCTCGCTCCTGGCGACCACCGGGGACATCGTCTGCTTCATCGACGCCGACCTGAAGGAGTTCTCCTCCGACTTCGTCTCCGGGATCGTGGGGCCGCTGCTGACCGACGCGGACGTCGACCTGGTCAAGGCGATGTACGACCGGCCGCTCGGCGGGGCGGCCGGCCAGGGCGGACGGGTGACCGAGCTGATGGCGCGCCCGCTGCTGAACATGCACTGGCCGCAGCTCGCCGGTTTCGTGCAGCCGCTCGGCGGCGAGTACGCGGCCCGCCGCTCGCTCCTGGAGCAGCTGCCCTTCCCGGTCGGGTACGGGGTCGAGCTGGGCATGCTGGTCGACTCCCTGCACCTGGTCGGCCTGGACGCCCTCGCCCAGGTGGACGTCGGGGTGCGCAAGCACCGCCACCAGGACGGGCAGGCGCTGGGCCGGATGGCGGCCGCCATCTACCGCACGGCCCAGTTGCGGCTGGCCCGGGGCCACCTGATCCGGCCCTCCCTCACCCAGTTCGAACGCGGGGAGGACGGCTTCGAGCCGCGCACGTACTCCGTGGACACCGAGGAGCGGCCCCCGATGATCGAGGTCGCGGAGTACGCGGCACGCGAGGTGGCCTGAGCACCGCGCCCACGCCCCCGGCGTCACCCCCGCCCCCGGCGTCACCCCCGGCGCCGGGGGTGACGCGGCGGTCCAGGCGGCCGCGGTGCGGTCAGCCCGGACGGCCCCGGTGCGGTCAGCCCGGGTGGCCGTCCGACCAGCGCCAGCGGCCCGACCCGTCCGGCTCGCAGGTCAGGTACTCGCCGCCCTTGCCGTAGGTGCTCATCCCGTGGTGCCGCTTGGCGCAGAACTGGCCGTCGGCGTAGCAGTTGCCGGCCGGGCTGGTGAGGGCGCAGGCCTTGCTGCCACCCGTGCTTCCGCTCGTGCCGCCCGAGCTGCCACCGGTACTCGACGTACGGGCGGGTGTCGGCTCGGGCGTGTGCAGCAGCCTGCCGTCGCAGTCCCGGCCGTCCCGGGGGATGACGAAGGCGACGTCGTAGGCGTCGTTGACGTCCTCGGGGTCGTCGATCTGCGCGCAGACCCGCTCGCCCGAGCCCCAGGAGGACGCCCGCCGGCCACCGCCGTCCAGCGAGGCGCCGGTGCCCTGCAGGTAGACCGCGTACGCGAGGTGGCTGTCGCGGGCCGCGGCGACGGCCTTTCCGACGGTGCCGCCGGTGAGGTCGTCGAGGGTCGCGACGGCCGGTTCGGGCGCGGGCTCGGCGCTGGTGGCCGACGGTTCCGGTGCCGGGGCGGAGTCCGCGGGGCTCGCCGGGGCCGTGACCGGCGGCGCCGTCGTCCCGGCGGCCGTCACCGACCGCGCGCCGGTGTCGTCACCGCCCTCGCAGGCGGCCAGCGCCAGCACGGCCACGGCCGCCGCCGCGGCTAAGCGGCCCGCCCGGCGGGCCCGCGCCCCCGGTACGCCCCGGCCGGCGGGTCTGTCGGTGCCGGCCGGTCTGTCGTGGTGAGTCATGGAAGGTCCGCCCCCCGGAGTCCCGTTCTTCGGTGTTCTGCGAGGACGGCATCCTCTTACTCTTCACACAATCACCACAACCCTCTCGTCGACCCCGCTCGCCCGGGGGGCCCGCCGGCGGGTCGTATACGAAGCGCGTGGCGTCCCGCCTGCCGCTCCCCGGCGAACGTTTGGGCGTTTACGGACCGGGCTAGGTTGAGGCCTATGGCCTCAGATGTTTCAGGGCACGGCGCTCAGGTGCTGGTCGCGTCCAACCGCGGCCCGGTCTCCTACCAAGTGCGCGAGGACGGCTCCCTCCACCCGAAGCGCGGCGGCGGCGGACTGGTGTCGGGCCTGTCGGCCATCGGCCCGGACGCCGGCGCCCTCTGGGTGTGCGCGGCGCTGGGCGACGGTGACCGGGAGGCGGTGCGGCGCGGGGTCGGCGAGAGCGGCGTGCGGATGCTGGACATCCCCGCCGACGTGCACGCCGACGCCTACAACGGCATCGCCAACTCCGTCCTGTGGTTCGTCCACCACATGCTGTACCAGACGCCGCTGGAGCCCGTCTTCGACGCGGAGTTCCGACGCCGGTGGGCCTCGTACGAGGCCTACAACCGGGCGTTCGCCGAGGCGCTGGCCGAGGAGGCGGCCGACGGCGCGGTGGTGCTCGTGCAGGACTACCACCTGACCCTGGTCCCCGGGATGCTCCGGGCGCTCCGCCCGGACCTGCGGATCGGGCACTTCTCGCACACGCCCTGGGCGCCGGCGGAGTACTTCCGGATGCTGCCGGACGACATCGCGCGGCAGGTGCTGACCGGCATGCTCGGCGCGGACCGGCTCGGTTTCCTGACCCACCGCTGGGCGGAGGCGTTCACCGACTGCTGCGAGCGGTTCGCGGGCGGCCTCGGCGGCACCCGGGTCGGGGTGCACGGGCTCGGAGCGGACGCGGACTTCCTGCGCACCCGCTCCCGCGAGGCGGACGTCGAGGAGCGGATGGCCGCGTTGCGGGAGGAGATCGGCACGGAACCGGGCGGCGGGCCGCGCCGGACGATCGTCCGGGTGGACCGCACCGAACTGTCCAAGAACATCGTGCGCGGGCTGCTGGCGTACCGGCAGCTCCTGGACGACCGCCCGCAGTGGCGCGAGCGGGTGGTGCACGTGGCGTTCGCCTACCCGTCGCGGCAGGACCTGGCGGTGTACCGGGACTACACGGCCGAGGTTCAGCGTCTGGCGCAGGAGACCAACGACCGGTACCGGACGCCCGGCTGGACGCCGGTGGTACTGCACGTCAAGGACGACTTCGCGCGCTCGCTGGCCGCGTACCGCCTCGCCGACGTGGCGCTGGTGAACCCGATCCGGGACGGCATGAACCTGGTCGCGAAGGAGGTGCCGGTGGTCTCCGACGCGGGCTGCGCACTGGTGCTGTCCCGGGAGGCGGGGGCGTACGAGGAACTGGGCGAGGACGCGTTCGCGGTGAACCCCTACGACGTGGTCGGCACCGCGGAAGCCCTGCACGAGGCGCTCACCCTGCCCGCCGGGGAGCGGGCCGAGCGGGCGAAGCGGCTGGCGGCAGCGGCGACCGCGCTGCCGCCCGCGCAGTGGTTCCTGGAGCAGGTGCGGGCGCTGCGGGAGCCGGCCCGCTGAGGCGTCAGCCCAGCCGGGCGGCGAGGGACCGCAGCAGCGCCACGACCCCGGCCGGGCCGTCGACCACCAGGTCGGCGCGCTCGGCCAGTTCGGCGACCTCGGTGCTGCCGCTGCACACCAGCAGGCCGGGGACGCCGTCGGAGCGGAGCTTGCCGACGGCGGCGAAGGCCGGGAGGTCGCCGAGGTCGTCACCGGCGTAGAGGACCGCCGAGGCACCGACCTCGCGGACGTACTCGGTGAGTGCGACGCCCTTGTCCACGCCCGGCGGCCGCAGTTCCAGCACCATGCGCCCGGGCTCGACGATCAGACCGTGGCGGTCGGCGAGGCGGATGAGCGGCGCGCGCAGCGCCTCGAACGCGGCCTGCGGGTCGTCGGCCCGGCGGGTGTGCACGGCGACGGCCCGGCCCTTCTCCTCGATCCAGGTGCCCCGCCAGGCTCCGACGGAGTCCAGCAGCCCGGGCAGTTCGGCGCGGGCCGCGGCCACTCCCGGGTCCGGGGGCGGGGCGGTGACCTCGCCGGTTCCGGCCTCCCAGCGTTCGGCGCCGTAGTGGCCGAGGACGGCGAGGTGCTCCAGTCCGGGCACGCCCGCGAAGCCGCCGTAGCGCACGGCCACGCCGGCCGGCCGGCCGGTGACCACCGCGACGGCGGCCAGCCTGGGGGCGAGGGCGGCGAGGGCGGGGACCGCGTCGGGATGGGCGCGGGCCTGCTCGGGGTCGGCGACGATCGGGGCGAGGGTGCCGTCGAAGTCGAGGGCGACGACCGCGGAGGCGGGGTCGGCGAGGAGGGCGGTGAGGCCCTCGCGGCCGGCCGGGGTCGTCGGCGTGGGGAGTTCCGTCGGTTCCGTGGAGTCCGTGTGGCTGCCCATGGGGCGACCCTATCCAGCGGAGGGGCGGCCGAACCGGCGGCCGGGGCGCTCGGGCCGGCGGCCCGTGCGCGTGGGCGGCCGGACGGGTCCTGCGGGCGGGGGCGGGCAGGCGGCCGGGCAGGTCCTGCGGGCGGGGGCCGGACGGGGTTTCACGGGCGGGCGGCCGGTGCCGTCACCGTTCGCTCCGCCGGGCCTCCCTGACCCGGCGGAGCCGGTTCACCGTGACCGGGTCGTGGGCGAGTGCGCGCGCGTCGTCCAGGAGGGCGTTGAGGAGCTGGTAGTAGCGGACGGGGGACAGGCCCAGTTCCTCGCGGATGGCGCGCTCCTTGGCGCCCGGCCCGCGGAAGCCGCGGCGCTCCAGGGCGAGGACCGACCGCTCCCGGCCGCCCAGCCCCACCCCCACCCCCTCCGGATCCGCCCCGGCCTCTTCCGGTCCGGCGTCCCCTGGTGGAGCCTCTGCCGTTCCGGCGTCCCCGGGCGAGGCCTCTTCCGTTCCGGCCTCTTCCGATCCGGCCTCTTCCGTTCCGGCCTCTTCCGGTGCGGCCTCTTCCGGTGCGGGTCCCTGCGGCTGCCGCTCGGGCACCTCCGGCTGCGGCCGGGCCCGGCCCGGCTCCGGCTCGGCTCCCTCGGATTCCCGGTTGGTCATGCCCGCACGGTAACCCGGGGCGCCGACACCCGGACCCCACCGATGGGCCTCCGGCGGGCCCCGGGCCACCACCGGTGGGCCACCACGGACTCCGGGCCCCACCGGGTCCCGGCCCGGAGGCCCCGGGTCCGGTGGTGGCCGCGGCCTGGGCCACGAAGTGGCGGGCGCCGGGCGCGGGAGCCGGCGGTGGTCGGGCCACCGCCGGACACCGCGGTGCCGGTGCTGCGGCGCCTACTCCGCGTTCTGTGCCGCAGCCGCGGTGGACTGGAGCCGGTTCAGCACCGCGGCGGGGTTGCCGCCGGGGGCGACGGCCCGGCCGATGTTCTTCTTCACGGCGGCGCTGACCGCGGCCCAGGAGGTCTTGCCGGCCGGGTACAGCTCGGACACCGGCAGTTGCTCCAGGAACGGGTCCAGGTCCTTGTCCTGCGCGGCGCCGCTCATCACCGCGGAGGCGGAAGTGGTGACCGGCAGCAGGTCGTACTCGCGGGAGAAGGCCAGCACGTTCCTGTCGCTGTAGACGTAGTCGAGGAAGTCGCCGACCTGCTCCCGGTGCCCGTTCCGCCGGAACGCCGTCATCCAGTCGGCGACCCCCAGTACGGACCTGCTCGGCCCGTCCGGGCCGGGCATCGGCACCATGCCGAACTTCACGCCCTTCGCCGCGGCCGCCTTCATCAGGGAGGGATGGCCGTTGAGCATCCCGACGTCGCCGGCGGCGAACGCGGCGAAGGCGTCGGCGCGGTTGAGCTTCCCGGGCGCCACCGGGCCAGTGAGGCCCTTGCCGACCAGCTCGTTCTTCAGCCAGGTGAAGGTCTGCACGTTCTGCGTGGTGTCCAGGGCGTACCGGCCGCCGGTGCCGGTGTAGCCGCCCCCGCCGCTGAGCAGCCACTGCATCGTCTCCGCCTGCGCCTCCTCCGGGCCGAGCGGCAGGGCGTACGGGTACTTCACACCCTGCTCCCGGAGCGCCTCGGCGTCGTCGGCCAGGTCGCTCCAGGTCTTCGGCGGGTCGATGTGCGCCCGGTCGAAGAGGGTCCGGTTGTAGAAGAGCAGGCGGGTGGAGGCGGCGAAGGGGATGCCGTACTGCTCGCCGCGCACCTGGCCGGCCTCCGCGAGCTGGGAGGCGAAGTCCGCCTGGGTGGTGATGGAGAGGACGTCCTCGGCCCGGTAGAGCAATCCCCGGGCGGCGTAGTCGGCGTACGAGCCGATCTGCGCCATGTCGGGCGCCTTGCCGGCGGCGACCAGCTCCTCGACCTTGCGGTCGACGTCGTTCCAGGAGTACACGCTGACGTGGACCGTGACCTCCGGGTGCGCGGCCTCGTAGGACTTCACCAGGTCGTCCCAGTACTTCTGCGTGGTGTCGGCACTTCCGGTGCCGTAGTCGGCGGCGACCAGCGTCAGGGTCACGCCGTCGGAGCCGCCGGCCAGTCCGCAGCCGCTCAGCACCGCCGCCATGCCCAGCGCGGACACCACCGCCGTCGTCGCCGTCCTTCGCCGCTGCACCGTCTCGTACCCCAATCCCCGGCCTCCGCCGGTGTTCCGATTACCGGATTATGGTCTACACCACGCGAGTGGACTAGACCTCTCGCGGGTCGCCGGTCCACACTGTTCCCGTGAGACATGTCATCGCCCTCGATGTGGGCGGCACCGGGATGAAGGCCGCCCTGGTCGGTGCGGGGGGCGAGCTGCTCCACCAGGCGCGCCGCGCCACCGGCCGCGAACGCGGCCCGGACGCGGTCGTCGAGGCCATCCTGGACTTCGCCGCCGAACTGCGCGCGCACGGCGAGCGCCGGCTGGGCGAACCGGCCGCCGCGGCCGGTGTCGCCGTGCCCGGCGTCGTCGACGAGCAGCGCGGTACCGCCGTCTACGCCGCCAACCTCGGCTGGAGCGACGTGCCGCTGCGCGCGCTGCTCGCCGAGCGGCTCGGCGGAGTGCCCGTCGCGCTCGGTCACGACGTGCGCGCCGGCGGCCTCGCGGAGGGCCGGATCGGGGCAGGCCGGGGCGCCGACCGGTTCCTGTTCGTGCCGCTGGGTACCGGCATCGCGGGCGCCATCGGGATCGACGGCAGGGTCGAGGCGGGCGCGCACGGCGTCGCGGGCGAGATCGGCCATGTCGTCGTGCGGCCCGGCGGCACCCCCTGCCCGTGCGGACAGCGCGGCTGCCTGGAGCGGTTCGCGTCCGCGGCGGCGGTCAGCGAGGCGTGGGCGGCCGCCAGCGGCGACCCGGAGGCCGACGCCGCGGACTGCGCCGAGGCCGTCGCGTCCGGCGACCCGAACGCCGTCCGGGTGTGGCGGGAAGCGGTGGACGCACTCGCCGACGGCCTGGTCACCGCCCTCACCCTGCTGGACCCGCGCACACTGATCATCGGCGGCGGGCTCGCCGAGGCGGGGGAAACCCTGTTCGCACCCCTGCGGGACGCCGTCCGGCGCCGGGTGACCTTCCAGACCCTGCCGCCGATCGTTCCGGCGGCCCTGGGCGACGCGGCGGGCTGCCTGGGCGCAGGCCTCCTGGCCTGGGATCTCCTCGACACCACCGACCGCAAGGAGGAAACCCCCTGATGGCAATCCCCCCAGGCGCGCGGGGCACTGTGGAAGGCGCGGCCTCCGCCGCGCGGCCGCGAGAAGCCACGGCGAACCAGGACTCCGCACGGACCGGCACCCCCCTGGTGCTCTCCGGCGCGACGGTCGTCCTGCCCACCGGGACCGTCGAGGGCGGCCGGGTGGCCGTGGACGGCACCCGCATCACCGCCGAGGCCTCACCCGGCGCCCGGGTCGTCGACGTACGGGGCCACTGGCTGGTGCCCGGCTTCGTAGACCTCCACAACCACGGCGGCGGCGGGGCGTCCTTCACCTCGGGAACGGCCGAGGAGATCCTCGCCGGCGTCCGCACCCACCGGACGCACGGCACCACCACCCTCGTCGCCTCCACCGTCACCGGCGACATGGACTTCCTGGCCCGGCGGGCCGGCCTGCTGAGCGAGCTCGCCGAGCAGGGCGACCTCGCCGGCATCCACTTCGAGGGGCCGTTCATCTCGCCCTGCCGCAAGGGCGCCCACTCCGAGGCGCTGCTGCGCGACCCGGAACCGGCGCAGGTGCGCAAGCTCCTCGACGCGGCGCGCGGGCAGGCCCGCATGGTCACCCTCGCCACCGAACTGCCCGGCGGCATCGACTCGGTGCGGCTGCTCGCGGAGCACGGGGTGATCGCGGCGGTGGGGCACACGGACGCGACGTACGAGCAGACGGTCCGGGCGATCGAGGCCGGCGCGACGGTCGCCACCCACCTGTTCAACGCCATGCCCGGCCTCGGCCACCGCGCGCCCGGTCCCGTCGCGGCGCTACTGGAGGACGAGCGGGTCACCGTCGAGCTCATCAACGACGGCGTCCACCTGCACCCGGCGGCACTGGAACTGGCGTTCCGTCACGCCGGCGCCGACCGGGTCGCCTTCATCACCGACGCGATGGACGCGGCCGGATTCGGCGACGGCCGCTACATGCTCGGCCCGCTGGAGGTCGAGGTCGCAGAGGGCGTGGCGCGGCTGGTCGAGGGCGGTTCCATCGCCGGCTCGACCCTCACCCTGGACCGCGCCTTCAAGCGGGCGGTGACGGTCGACCGGCTGCCGGTCCCGGACGTGGTGGCGGCGCTGTCCGCCAACCCGGCGAAACTGCTGGGCCGCTACGACCGCGTCGGCTCCCTGGAGCCGGGCAAGGACGCCGACCTGGTCCTGCTGGACTCCCGGTTCGACCTCAAGGGCGTGATGCGGCACGGCGAATGGGTGGTCGATCCGCAACTGGGCTGATCCGTCCGGCGCTTTCGGGACGGCGGCCGACCCCGGGACTGGGCCGGCCGCCGTCTCTTTGGCATGATCAGCCACCGGAAGCCCACCGGAAGCCCACCGGGGCGGCCCCGCAGGCGTGCCCGGCGGCATACGCGGAAGAGACTCTTCGGGGGAGGTAGCGCCACGTGATCCTGACGGTCACGCTGAACACCGCTCTCGACATCACCTACCGTGTCCGGTCCCTGCGCCCGCACGGCTCCCACCGGGTCCTGGAGGTCCTGGAACGACCGGGCGGCAAGGGCGTGAACGTGGCGCGGGTCCTGGCGGCGCTGGGACACCGGGTGACGGTCACCGGCTTCGCGGGCGGCCGCACCGGCCGCGAGGTCCGGGAGCGGCTGCGGGACGCCCCTCGGGTGGCGGACGCGCTGCTGCCGGTCGGGGGCGCGACCCGCCGCACCGTCGCCGTCGTGGACCAGCGGAGCGGCGACACCACCCAGCTCAACGAGCCCGGCCCGGTCGTCACGCCCGCCGAGTGGGCCGCCTTCCAGGAGGCGTACGAGGGGCTCCTCGCGTCCGCCGACGCGGTCGCCCTGTGCGGCAGCCTGCCGCCGGGCGTACCGGTCGGCGCGTACGCGGGTCTGGTCCGCACCGCCCGCGCGGCGGGTGTGCCGGTGCTGCTGGACACCGGCGGGGAGCCGCTGCGCCGGGCGGTGGCGGCCCGGCCCGACGTCATCAAGCCGAACGCCGAGGAACTCGCCGAGCTGACCGGTGCCCACGAGCCGGTCCGCGCCACGCAGGACGCCCGCCGCCGCGGCGCCCGCGCGGTGGTCGCCTCGCTGGGCCCCGAGGGGCTGCTCGCGGTGACCGCGGAGGGCCGCTGGCGGGCCGTACCGCCGGCCCGGCTGTCCGGCAACCCGACCGGCGCCGGCGACTCGGCGGTGGCCGGTCTGCTGTCCGGACTGGTGGAGCACCTGCCCTGGCCCGACCGGCTGGCCCGGGCGGTGGCGCTGTCGGCGGCGACGGTGTCGGCGCCGGTCGCCGGCGAGTTCGACCCGTCGGCGTACGAGGAACTGCTGGCGGCGGTCGCGGTGACCGGCGAGGCCGGCGCGGCGTAGCGGCGGCGCGACGCAGGGAACCCCGGCGCGACACAGGGAGCCTGGGCGACGCGGAAGGCCTGGGCGACGCGGAAGGCCTGGGCGACGCGGGAGCGCGCGCGGCGGCGGCCGGGCCGGGCGCCCGGCCGCGCGGGCCGGTCAGTTCTTGACCTGGCCCTGCTTCAGCGAGAGCTGGTCCAGGAGCACGTTGCACTTGTCGCCGTCCTGGCAGGCCAGCGTGATCGTGTTGGTTCCCTTGGTGAGGGTGGGCCAGGCGTAGGTCTTCGTCCAGCCCTTCGCGAAGTCGCCCTTGTCGGCGCCCGCGAAATTGCTCATGTTCAGCTTGCTGCCGAACGGCTTGCCGTTGACGATCAGCGTCATCGACTGGTCCTCGCCGGCCACGCTGTAGCGGGCGAAGAGGGTGTAGACGCCGTCCTCCGGGATGTCGTCGACGGTCCAGGTGACGGAGGCGCCGGGCTTGTTCAGGCCGGTCACGTAGGCGCCGCCGGCGGACTGGGCGCCCTCGACGTCGGCGGCCGGGGTGGCGCCCCCGGCGAGCTGGAGGGTGCCGGCGTCCATCGTCGGCAGCTCCACCGCCTGCGGTGCGCTGCTGCTGGACGACGGGCTGGGCTCGCTGCTCTGCGACTGCGCGGGGGCGGTGGCGCCCGCCCCGTCGCCGCTCTTGTCGCCGCCGGGGTCGCCGTTGGCCATCGCCAGGCCGATCCCGATCACCACGGCCGCGACCACGGCGACGGCGCCGATGAGCAGGCCCTTGGTGTTGGGGCCGCGGCCGCCGCGGCCGGACCCCCCGCTGCCGCCGGCGCGCGGCGGTTGCTGCGGCGGCCCCGCGGGAGCGCCGCCGGGGAAGGTCTCGGGGGCCGCGTAGTGCGTGTTCGGCTGACCGTAGGGGCCCGGCTGCTGCTGCGGCGGGACCTGGCCGTGGGGGGCGCCGGCCCGCTGCTGGCCGGCGTACTGCCGCTCACCGACCGCGCGCACCCGGCTGACCGAGTTCGGGTAGCCGTAGCCACCGGAGGGCGGCTGGGCGCCGTTGGCCTGGCCGTCGGCGTAGAGGTAGCCGAACGGGTCGTCGTCCTCGGGGTTCCCCGGGGCGGGCGAGCCAGGGCCGTTGTTGCCGGGCGTCATCCCTTCGTACTCCTCAACAGGTGCGGGGCGGATGCGGTGCTCGTGTAGGGGTGTGGCGAACATTGAGCGTACCCGCTCTGCAAGGCCCGAACGGGTGACTCGCACCGCATCGGTGCCGGGTCAGCGCGGTGACCTGGAGATCATCCCGCACGCCGGTGCTGTTTGGGACGAGATCGTTTCTCGACGTACATCCGCTCGTCGGCTGATTTCAGCACCTCGTCCGCGGTCATCCCGCAGTGCGCCCAGCCGATGCCGAAGCTGGCGCCGACGCGGACGGCGCGGCCCTCGGCGCGGATCGGCTGGATGATCTCGTTGCGCAGCCGTACGGCCAGGTCCTGGGCGTCGGCACGGCCGAGGCCGTCGGCGAGGATGACGAATTCGTCACCGCCGAGCCGGGCCACCGTGTCGCCGTCCCGCACACCCCGGGAGAGCCGCTGGGCGACCTCGATGAGCACGGCGTCGCCGGCGTTGTGCCCGAACCGGTCGTTGATCGACTTGAAGCCGTCGAGGTCGCAGAAGAGGACCGCGAGCCCCTTGGCCCCGTCCGCGCGGTCGCCGTCCGGGGTGACGGTGTGCACATGGTGGTCGTAGGCGTCGAAGGTCTCCGCACCGGGCCGGAGGTCGAAACCGTGGCCTGCGGTGCCGTGCACGGCGGGCACCCCGGTGGCCGCGTCGTACTGCCCGTACTGCTCGTACTGCTCGTGGGAGTCGTAGGCGTCCGCGGCGGCGGGGCCGAAGGACTCGTACTCGTCCAGCGCGGCCGGCTGGGCGGAGGCCGGGCGCCGGCACAGCCGGGCGGCGAGGCGGGAGCGCAGCTCCGCGGAGTTCGGCAGGCCGGTGAGGGAGTCGTGCGAGGCACGGTGCGCGAGGTGGAGCTCGCGGCGCTTGCGCTCCTCGATGTCCTCGACGTGGGTGAGCAGGAAGCGGGGCCCGTCGGCGGTGTCGGCGACCACGCTGTTGCGCAGCGAGACCCAGACGTAGCTGCCGTCGCGGCGGCCCAGTCTGAGTTCCGCGCGGCCGCCCTCGGCGGAGGTGCGCAGCAGGGTGCCTATGTCCTCGGGGTGGACCAGGTCGGAGAAGGCGTATCGGCGCATCGCGGAGGCCGGACGGCCCAGCAGCCGGCACAGCGCGTCGTTGGTCCGCAGGATGCGCCCGTGCTGGTCGCCGCCCATCTCGGCGATGGCCATGCCGGAGGGCGCGTACTCGAAGGCCTGTCGGAAGCTCTCCTCGCTGGCCCGCAGCGCCTGCTGCTCGCGCTCCAGGCGGACCAGGGCGCGCTGCATGTTGCTGCGCAGGCGGGCGTTGCTGACGGCTATGGCGGCCTGGAACGCGTACATCTGCAGCGCCTCGCGGCCCCAGGCGCCGGGTCGGCGGCCGTTGCGCGGCCGGTCGACCGAGAGCACGCCGATCAGCTCGCCGTGCGGGCCGCCCTGGGCACCGGGCGCGTACATCGGGGCGAACAGCCGGTCGGAGGGGTGCCACTCGTCCTCGAAGCGGGGCGCGGGCCCGTCGGTGTACCACTGCGGGACGTCGTCGTCGTCCAGGACCCAGCCCTCGGTGTGCGGGATGAACACCAGGTCGCCCCAGAGCTCGCCCATGCCGAGGCGCCGGTCCCAGGCCTCGCGGGATCCGACCCGGCCGGTGATCAGTGCCTCGGCGGCCTGGTTCCCGGCGAACGCGGCGACGACGAGGTCGCCGTCGGGTCGGACGAGGTTGACGCAGGCCAGTTCGTACCCGAGAGCGGTGACGACGCCGTCCGCGACGGTCTGCAGCGTGTCGGCCAGGCTGCGGGCGGTGTTCATGTCGGCCATGCCCTGGTGCAGCTGCCGCAGGGAGGCAAGACGGACGTAGGGCTCCGACTCGGTCTCCATGCTCGCCCTCCCCCCGAGACCTCTGAGCGAATCAAGGGTGTTCCGCGGCGCCTGCCGGCATCCGCCGGCATCTGGTGGCGTCTCCCCGTCGCTTCCCGTGCGTTCCTCTCCGGCCTGGTGTCGTTGCAGCGTCTCCGCCACTGAATCACAGCGCGCTGCTCACCCGGTACACAGGGTCAACAATTAATGCCCCTTGTGACTCAAGTCACAGTAGAACGTGAACATTTGAGTGCGGTTTCTGCATTCTCCCCGTGCGTTCACCGAACGCATGCTTTGCGAGTATGCGGGATCGGCGTCGCACTCCGCCCTCCCGGGGCGGGCCCCGGGACCTAGGACCGCGATCGGACCCGGGTCCGATGCGGGGGGTGCGGAGCGCACACTAGCGTCTCGCACGTGCTGAAGACCTCCCCCGCCGAACGATGCCCCGCCCGTTCCGCCGCGACCTGCCCCTCCCCCGTCGGCGCCGCCGCTTCCGGGCATGCTGAGGGGGTGACCGACGACGAGTTCCGTGCCGCCCTGTCCCGACTCGCCGCGGGCGTGGTCCTGGTGACCGCGCAGGAGCCGCCCCTGGACCCGGACGACCCCGGGGCGCCCTCCGGCGAGGACGTCGGCATGACCGCCACCGCCTTCCTGTCCGTCTCCCTGGACCCGCCGCTGGTGATGGTCAGCCTGCGCGCGGGCGCCCGCATGGACGACCTGCTCGCCGAGCAGCCGCTGTGGGCCGTCTCGGTCCTCACCGAGAACCAGCGCCAGGTCGCGGGCCGCTTCGCGATGAAGGGCCGCATCAGCGACCGGCTGCTCTTCCGGGACCTCCCCTGCGTCCGCGGCGAGGCGACCGGCGCCCCGCTGGTCGACGACGCGCTGGCGACCCTGGAGTGCCGTACCGAGCAGCGCGTGCCGGCCGGCGACCACACGCTGGTGATCGGCCGCGTGCTGACCGCGCGGGCCCCGAGCACGGGGAGCGGACCGCTGCTGTACTTCCGCGGGCGGTACGGGCGCCTGGGCTGAGCCCGAAACGGCCTGCGGGGCGGTGCACGCCGCTATGTCCAGTTGCGGCCGGACCGGGTCCGCTTCACCTCGGACCGCTGCTTCTTCTCCCGCAGCCGCCGCTCGTTGACGCCCCGCGGGATGCGGGTGGGCCTGCGCGGTGCGGGCGGCGGGGCGGTCGCCTCGGCCAGCAGGGCGGCCAGGCGTACGGCCGCGGTCTCGCGGTTGCGCCACTGCGAGCGGTGCTCGGAGGCCCGCACCGAGACCACCCCGTCGGTCAGCCGGGGCGCCAGCCGGCGCAGGGCGCGCTGCTTCCACACCTCGGGCAGGGCCCCGGTACGGGCCAGGTCGAAGCGGAGTTCCACCTGCGAGTCGGTGGTGTTGACGTGTTGCCCGCCGGGCCCCGACGACCGCGAGAAGCGCCAGACGAGCTCGGCCTCGGGGAGCGCGACGGAGCCGCGGATGACATAGGGACCGGACATGTGCTCCATGTTCCCGCGTGCGCCCGGGCCGCGTCACCCCGATTTCCCGGACGGCCCGCCCCGCGGGAGGAGCCGGGGCCACGGTCGGCGGGGAGGGCCCCGGTCACGGCCCGCGCGGGCCCGGGAGCGAGACCCTCGGGTGCCCGGAGGTAAAAAGGGTAAAGGACTCAGGAACCGGGGGGACCCTCCGCGACGTTCCTACCGTTGACGCTAGCTTCGTCCCGGGCAACGCCCGTCCGTACGCAACAAGGGAAAGGACTCCCCATGGCTGTAAGCCTGTCCAAGGGTGGCAACGTCTCGCTCACCAAGGAGGCACCGGGGCTGACCGCCGTCACCGTGGGCCTCGGCTGGGACGTCCGCACCACCACCGGCACGGACTTCGACCTGGACGCCTCCGCGATCGCGGTGAACGCGCAGGGCAAGGTCTACTCCGAGCAGCACTTCGTCTTCTTCAACAACAAGCAGACCCCGGACAGCACGATCGTCCACACCGGGGACAACCGCACCGGTGAGGGCGAGGGCGACGACGAGGCCATCAACGTCAACCTGGCCGGCCTCCCGGCCGAGATCGAGAAGATCGTCTTCCCGGTCTCCATCTACGACGCGGAGAACCGCGGCCAGAACTTCGGCCAGGTCCGCAACGCCTACATCCGCATCGTCAACCAGGCCGGCGGCACCGAGATCGCCCGGTACGACCTCTCCGAGGACGCGGCCACCGAGACCGCCATGGTCTTCGGCGAGCTCTACCGCAACGGCGCCGAGTGGAAGTTCCGTGCGGTCGGCCAGGGTTACGCCTCCGGTCTGGTCGGCATCGCCCAGGACTTCGGCGTCAACGTCTGAGGCAGGCGCGCCCGCTGGGGCGGCGCGCGCGGTTCACCGGTGCGGGGAGGACTCGTCGAAGAGTCTCCGCAGCCATCGGACCCGCGCGGCGGCCGCCTCGGCGCCCGCCGCGCCCTGCGGCCCGGGAAACAGCCGGCCCCAGGCGCAGGCCCGCCCGACCGCGCCGAGCCGGCAGGCGAGGCCGGCCGCCCGCCGCAACTCCGCGCCGCCGAGGCCCTCGCCGGTCCACGGCTCCAGATAGGCGTCCCGCAGGCGCGGCAGCACCTCGGCGCCGAACCGCCGGGCCGCCATGCGCGAGGTCACCAGCAGGCTGGTGAACGGGTGGGCGACGGTGGCGTCCCCCCAGTCGAAGAAGGTGAACCGGCCCGGCCGCGGCACGAGGATCTGGCCCTCGTGCAGGTCCGAGTGGTCCAGGGAGTCCGGGACGCCCGTGGCGGCAAGCTCCCGGCACCAGTCGGCGAGCCGAGGCCGCAGCGCGCGGAGCTCCGCCCGCTCCTCGTCCGTCACGCCCTCCGCGCCGTCGACGAGCCGGTCGTAGAGGCCGGGCAGCGCCGCGGCCCGCGCATCGGGCACACCGAGTTCCCGGAGTCGGCGGACATGCGGCAGCAGGGCCCGCTGCATGCTCGCGTACTGACGCAGCGGCTCCTCCCAGGCGCGCGCGTCGGCGGGCCCGCCGTCCAGCACCGTGCGCCACAGCGTGCCGCCCTCCGGCAGCAGCGACCAGCCGCGCGCGGCGTCGACCGCGATCGGTCTCAGCACGTGCCGGGGCACCCAGGCGGCCAACGCCTGCCCCAGTCCCGCCTCGAAGGCGCTCGCCGGCGGGTTGGCCTTGAACCAGGCGGCACCACCGCAGCCGCCGGCCGGCGCCACGGGGATCCGCACCAGCACTGACCACGGGCGCAGCCGCACCCGCAGCGGCCCCGACACCGGCGTCCCCCGGGTGCTGAGCTGCCGCCGGGCCCAGTCCACGGCCGCCCGGCGCCAGCCCTCGTCCTCCCACGGGGTCACCGCGTCCCGGTAGCCCTCGCGATCCACGACCACCGACGCCTCATGCATCACGCCATCCCAGCATCGCGCCATCCCGTCACCGCCTCAGCCGCGCCTCCACCGGTTTTCCCCGGCCCCGCTCCAGGGCGCCCCACTCCCCGACCCGACACGTCCCACGGCCCCGGCGCGAAGCGCTCGCGCTCCGCGGAACGTTCGCGTCAGCACCGCCTGACGCCTTTGCGCTGCCCGGCGCACCGCACCGCACCGCACCGCCTTCAGGACCGCGCGGTCGAGCCACCGGACCGCCGAGACCACCGGAGCCGTCAAGGCCGTCAAGGCGTAACGTCTAGCCTCCGCCTCATGATCCTCGAACCGCTCCGCCTCACCGACGAACACGACGTCCCGTCCCCGCTCCTCACCGAACTGACCGCTCTCCACGCCGCCAACCGCGACTTCCACGCGCTGAGCGGCGACTTCCCCGACCCGGACGACATCCGGCCGGAGCAGGTGGCGGCCGCGCTCGCCGACGAACTGGCGCATCCGGGCGCGGAGGTGCTGCTGGCCCGGAGCGAGGGACGGCTGGTCGGAGTCGTGATCACCCTGGCCCGCCATCCCGACCCGGCCGATCCCGACCCGTGGATCGGACTGCTGATGGTGGACGCGGCCCGGCACGGTCAGGGGTGGGGGCGGCGGATCGCACACGATGTCGAGGAGCGGTTCCGGACCGCCGGCCGCACGGCGGTGCGCCTCGCCGTACTGGACGGCAACCCGCGGGCGTCGGCGTTCTGGGCCGCCCTCGGCTACGAGTTCCTCGCCCACCGGCGGGACCGCCGACTCGGCCGCCCCTGCACCGTGCTGCGCAAGCGGCTGCGTGTGCCGCGGCGCGCCGCGGCAGGTGGCCGTGGTCGACCCCGAGGGCGCCGTGTTCCTCCTGCGGTACGACAACGCCGAGGTCGGCGTGCACTGGGCGCTGCCCGGCGGTGGGTTGGAGGCAGGCGAGTCGCCCCGCGAGGGGGCCGGGCGGGAACTTCGCGAGGAGACCGGTTGGGCCGATCTGGAGCCGGGGCCGCTGCTGTGCACCTGGGAACACGACTTCACCCTCGGCGACGGCACTCCGGTCCAGCAGCACGAGCACGTGTACGCCACCCGCGGTCCGCGCCGGGAGCCGACCGGGTCCGGGCTCGACGCCGCGCACGCCGCCGACGGGATCCTCGGTTGGCGCTGGTGGACCCGCGGCGAGCTCGAAGCACCCGCGGAACCCGTGCGGCCGCCGGACCTGCACCGACTCCTCGCCGAGCGGCCGGAGTTCTGATGCCGGCCGCCGACGGCCGCCG
Organism: Streptomyces sp. MS06; assembly: GCF_047200655.1. NCBI lineage: Bacteria > Bacillati > Actinomycetota > Actinomycetes > Kitasatosporales > Streptomycetaceae > Streptomyces > Streptomyces sp. MS06. The sequence goes on along the minus strand of NZ_JBJZOJ010000013.1, from coordinate 101,853 downwards.
GCCGGGGCACCTCCTCGGCCGCGGGGAGGAGGCCGACTGCACTCCCGGACGGCACATGTGACTGTCCCTCACATGTCCGGATAGCGAAGCCTTGGCCACGACTTCCGAAAACATTCACGTAAAACCTTGACTGCGCCCTGTCAAAAGCACGGCTCGGGATGTCACTCTCTCCTGGCTCGCCGCACCCCTCTGCCCCACCTGAGCCTCACCCACGAGGCCAGCGACAAAGGAGACCGAGTGAGACTGCAGTCCCGTGCCACCCGCACTCCCCGCACCACCGCCCTGCGCACCGCCGCCCTGATCGGCTCGGCGGCCATGGTGGCCCTCGCGATCCAGAACGGCCCCGCCAGCGCGGCTCCCGCTCAGGCGGGTGGCGCCCTGAACCTCCCCATGTCCGCCTCCGCCCGCGCCGCCGCCTTCCAGTCCGCCGAGCACGCCGCCGGCGCCACCGCCCGCGAACTCGGCCTCGGCGCGCAGGAGAAGCTCGTCGTCCGGGACGTCATGGAGGACGCGGACGGCACCGTGCACACCCGCTACGAGCGCACCTACGCCGGCCTCCCCGTACTCGGCGGCGACCTGGTCACCCACGTGTCCCGGTCCGGTGCCCTGAAGGGCGTCACCAAGGCGACCCGGGCGCGCATATCCGTGGCGTCCACCCACGCGGCCGTCCCGGCGGCCACCGCGAAGGCCCACGCCCTCCAGGCCGCGGACTCCGTGAAGTCGGCCACGGCCAGCTCCCGCAAGGTGATCTGGGCCGCCGGCGCCAAGCCGGTCCTCGCCTACGAGTCGGTCGTCAAGGGCGTCCAGGCCGACGGCACGCCGAGTGAACTGCACGTCGTCACCGACGCCAACACCGGCAAGCAGATCTACTCGTACCAGGCCATCGACACCGGCACGGGCACCAGCGAGTACAGCGGCACCGTGACGGTGGGCAGCACTCCCTCCGCCTCCGGCGGGTACGACCTCGTCGACGGCGGGCGCGGCGGCCACGCCACCTACGACCTGAACGGCGGCACCTCCGGCACCGGGGCCCTGTTCCACGACGCCGACGACAAGTGGGGCGACGGCACGACCGGCAACCGGCAGACCGCCGCCGTCGACGCCGCCTACGGCGCGGCCGTCACCTGGGACTTCTACAAGAGCGCGTTCAACCGCAACGGCATCGCGGGCGACGGCAAGGCGGCCTACTCCCGCGTCCACTACGGCAACGCCTACGTCAACGCCTTCTGGGACGACAGCTGCTTCTGCATGACGTACGGCGACGGCCAGAACAACGCCAAGCCGCTCACCTCCCTCGACGTCGCCGGGCACGAGATGAGCCACGGTCTGACCGCCGCCACCGCGGGACTGAAGTACCGCCGGGAGTCCGGCGGTCTGAACGAGGCCACCTCCGACATCCTCGGCACCTCGGTGGAGTTCTTCGCGAACAACTCCTCCGACCCCGGTGACTACCTCATCGGCGAGAAGATCGACATCAACGGCGACGGCACGCCGCTGCGCTACATGGACAGGCCCAGCAAGGACGGCGGCTCCGCCGACTACTGGTCGCGCTCGGTCGCCCGGCTCGACGTGCACTACTCGTCCGGCGTGGCCAACCACTTCTTCTACCTGCTCAGCGAGGGCAGCGGCGCCAAGACCATCAACGGCGTCAGCTACAACTCGCCCACCTACGACGGCTCCACCGTCACCGGCATCGGCCGGGACAAGGCCGTCCAGATCTGGTACCGGGCCCTGACGACCTACTTCACCTCCTCCACCGACTACGCCGGCGCCCGCACCGGCACCCTGCAGGCGGCAGCCGACCTGTACGGCTCGGGCAGCGCGGAGTACAACGCGGTGGCCGCGGCCTGGTCGGCGGTCAACGTCAACTGAGGTCCGCCCCTGCGGACCCGGCAGCGGACGCGGGAACGCCCGGCGTCCGACCGTCGGTCGCCGCAGCCGGGTCCGCCGGGGCTGAGCCGCCCCGGCGGACCCGGGCGGCGGCGCCCGCCGGCCCGCATCCGACCGGTGGCGGCATCGGCAGCGGTGCCGCCACCGGGCGCCGGGGGTGCCGTGCCGCCCGCCTCGAAGATGCCGCGTCGGAGCATGACACCATCGCTGACGTGCTCGACATCGGCTACGCCCTCTCCCTCCGCTTCCCGGACCCGCCGCAGACGGACTACCGGCACGCGGACGTCCACGCCCTGCGCCACGACCTGTTCTGCGGTGACGTCTACCTCGCGGACACCGAGTCCGACCGGGAACTCTCCACAGCCTGGGGATGGGTGCCGGTGCTGGACTTCGCCTGGGCGCTGTGCGACATCGTCGAGCACGTGGACCGCGATCCGGCCGGCTCGCGCGCGGCCCGCCCCCAGCACGCGGAGCTGGACTTCACCGAATCCACCGACCGGCTGCTGTTCGAGCGCCGCTTCGGCTGGGTCGACATCGCCTCCGACTGGATGCCGGCCGAGGACGCCCCGCTCACCTTCCCCCACAGCCTCCTGCGCCGCGAGGCCCGGGACTTCCTGCACGACCTGATCGCCGACCTGTGCGACCTGCACGAGGACCTGGCCGAGAACCCGGCGATCTGGACCCTGCAGGCCCGCTTCCCCCGGATGCCGTGAGCCGCCTCCCACCGCAGCGGCGCCGCACGCTCAGTCCTGCACCCGGATGCCCAGCTCCGCCGCCAGCACCGGGGCCAGGTCCAGCAACTGGCCGGTACTGATCACCGCGCCGGCCAGTCGGCCCACCCCGCGGGCGATCTCCAGGGGAGCGGCCCGGCGGAGGTCCACGTCGGTCAGCTCCGCCGTGCCGAAGTCCGCGCCCTTCAGCGCGCAGTCCACGAACTCCACCCGCCGCAGGCGGGCGCCCGAGAAGTCCGGTTCGACCAGGACGCAGGACTCGAACACGACGTCGGTCAGCCTCGCCGAACGCAGGTTCAGGTAGTCGATCTTCCCCCCGGTGATCCGCACCCGCTCCAGGACCGCCCCGTGCAGCTGCACCCCACCCAGGCGCGGGTCGCGCAGCTCCACGTCGCGCAGCGTCGCCTCCGCGAGGTCGGTACCGACACCGCGCACCCCGGTGAGGACCGTGTCCAGCACGCGTGCGCGGCGCAGCCGGGTCTCGTCCAGCGCGCACTCCTCCAGCGCGCAGTCCATGAACCGGGCGCCCGCGCCGTCCTGCCCGCCCAGGTCCGCGCCCCGGAACTCCAGCCCGTCGTAGTCCCCGTCGGGCTCCAGTCCTCCGCCGTGACCGCGGAGCTCCGGCAACCGCACCTCGGGCCTCCGGGCCGCCTTCACCGACCCGGCCCCGGTCTCTCCTCGCACCATGGCCCCATGCTGCACCCCACCACTGACAAACACCTCTGAACTGCTCGAACGCCCCGCCACCCGACGCCGTGCGCGGGCCACCGGGACGGACCGGGACACGCGCGCGGGCATCTGCGGGCATCTCCGCAGCGCCCGCCGGAAAGGCAGTCCCGCCAGGCACGACAAGCCGCCGTCCCGCCCGCGCCGGCCAGTCGGCCCACCCCGTCCACTGACCCCGTTCCCCGGCCCCGTCCCCCGGCCCCGGCAACCGGCCCCGGCAACCCGGACAGCCGGGATGCGACTCATCCCGATTCATGGTCTTCTGTCCGGGTGAGTGTCCCCCGAAATGGTGACCCCGGGACGGCCGCGCACGCCGACCCCCGCCGCTGGTGGGGCCTGGTCGTGATCGCTCTCGCCCAGCTCATGGTCGTACTCGACGCGACCATCGTGAACATCGCCCTGCCGTCCGCCCAGCGCGACCTCGGCATGTCCGACGGCAACCGCCAATGGGTCATCACCGCCTACACGCTGGCCTTCGGCGGTCTGCTCCTGCTCGGCGGCCGGATCGCCGACCTGGTGGGCCGCAAACGCACCTTCGTGATCGGCCTCATCGGCTTCGCCGCCGCCTCCGCCCTCGGCGGCGCGGCGACCTCCTCGGGAATGCTGTTCGGCGCCCGGGGGCTGCAGGGTGCGTTCGCCGCCGTCCTGGCACCCTCCGCGCTGTCGCTGCTCACCACCACCTTCACCGATCCCGAGGAGCGCGGTAAGGCCTTCGGCATCTACGGCGCCCTGGCCGGCAGCGGCTCCGCCATCGGTTTCATCGTCGGCGGGCTGCTCACCGAGTACCTGAACTGGCGCTGGACCCTCTTCGTCAACGTGCCGATCGCGGTGCTCGCCGTCTTCGGCGCCTTCTCACTCCTGCACGACCGCCCGGGACACGCCGGCGTCCGTCTCGACGTCCCCGGCGCCGTACTCGGCTGCGGCGGTCTCGTCGCCATCGTCTACGGATTCAGCGAGGCGCAGCCCCGCGGCTGGACGGACCCCCTGGTGCTCGCCCTGTTCGCGGCCGGCATCGTGCTGCTCACCGCGTTCGTGTGGTGGCAGACCCGTGCCCCGGTACCGCTGCTGCCACTGCACGTGATCAAGGAACGCAACCGGGCCGGCTGCTTCCTGACCATGGCGCTGGCCATCATCGGCCTGTTCGGCCTGTTCCTGTTCATGACGTACTACCTGCAGGAGATCCTCGGCTACTCGCCCGTGAAGACCGGACTGGCGTTCCTGCCGCTCACCGTCGCCATCATCGTGGGCTCCACCCAGATCTCCGCCCGCCTCCTCCAGCGCACGGCACCGCGGGTGCTGATGGTCCCGGGCATGGTCCTGGCCGCCGGAGGCATGCTGATCCTCACCCAGATGACGGTGCACAGCTCCTACGCCACCGAGGTGCTGCCGGCCCTGCTGCTCCTGGGCCTCGGCATGGGACTGACCTTCATGCCCGTCTTCGCCACGGCGACCGCGGGCGTCGCCCCGCAGGACTCCGGTGTCACCTCCGCCACCGTCAACACCTCGCAGCAGGTCGGCGGCTCCATCGGCACGGCGCTGCTCAACACCATCGCCACCACCAGCACGACCGCCTACGTCGCCGCCCATCTGCAGAACCCCGCGGACCGCACCCGGATCGTGCGGGAGGGCACGGTGCACGGCTACACGGTCGCCATCTGGTGGGCCGCCGGCATCATGCTGCTGGCCGGCCTGGTCGCCGGTCTGATGGTCACGGCCAAGGCGCCCCGGCACGGCGCACCGACCGACACCCCGGTACCGGAACCGGTGGTCTGACGCACGGCACCGCCCGGCACCGACACCGGCCCCGACACCGGCCCCGGCCCCGGCCCCGGCCCCGGCCCCGCGCCGGGAGCGCTACCCCTGGTGGCCCTCGCCCAGCGCGGCCAGCGCCCCGTCCGTCAGCCGGTAGGCCGTCCACTCGTCCTGCGGTCGCGCGCCCAGCGCCTCGTAGAAGCCGATCGCCGGCTCGTTCCAGTCGAGCACGGACCACTCCAGGCGCTGGTAACCGCGCCGCACGCAGATCCGCGCAAGTTCCGCCAGCAGCTCCCGGCCGTGACCGGAGCCGCGGGCGGCGGGCCGGACGTACAGGTCCTCCAGGTGGATGCCGTGCACCCCGCGCCAGGTCGAGAAGGACAGGAACCACAGGGCGAAGCCGACCGTCTCGCCGGAGCCCTCGTCCTCGGCGACGTGCGCGAACACCGCGGGTTGCGCACCGAACAGGGCCTCGTGCAGCTGTCCGGGCGTCGCCCGCGCCTCCTGCGGGGCCTTCTCGTAGGCGGCGAGCTCCTGGATCAGCGCGTGCAGCGCGGGGACGTCGGCGGGGGTCGCGGTGCGAATCATGCCCGCAGGCTACGGGCTGCCACGAAGTCGGCGCCCGCCCCGGGCCCCCTCCCGACCGGGCCCGGGATGTCGGTCACCACCCCGCCCGCCCCTCCGTGGCTGAATCGGCGCATGGCAATCAACCGGGGTCTGACCGCGGCACGCGACTACGTCCGCGCCGCTCCCGGCACCTACGTGTGGTTGGGTGTCCTCTTCGTCACGACGGTCGCCCTGCACCACATGTCACCGGAGTTCGAGCGGGAGTTCCTGCGGACGCGGTCGACGAACCTGCAGGAGCTGTCGACACGCCCGGTGCGGGTGCTGTTCGCGAGCGCGATGTGGATCGACGGCGGGCACTGGGTCCCGTACGCGGTCCTCTACACGGTCTTCCACGCGCAGGCGGAACGCCGCCTGGGCACCGTGCGCTGGCTCGGGGTGTGCGCGGCGGCCCACGTGCTGGCCACCCTGATCAGCGAGGCGCTCCTGCTTCAGGCGATCCGGGACGGCCACGCACCGCACTCGGCGCTGCACACCACCGACATCGGGGTGAGCTACGCGCTGGCCGGCGTGGTCGCCGTACTCACCTACCGGATCCCGGGGCCGTGGCGGTACGGCTACCTGGCGGCCGTGCTCGCCGTGTACGGCGTCCCACTGCTGCGGGGCCCCACCTTCACGGACGTCGGCCACTTCGCGTCCGCGCTGATCGGACTGGCCTGCTACCCACTGACCCGGACTCCCGCGCATCCACCGAACCACCCGTCCACTGACGTCCGTTGAAGATCCGTTGACGGCGGCGCCGCGCCCTGCGGGACGCGACGCCACTCCAAAGAACCCCATGCAAAGAGTCTGTTGCAAGCATTCCTTTGCAACGCTATCTTTGTAGGCATGAACGAGCACGAGGAATCGCCCGTCCGCAATCTCGATGCCCGATCCCTGCGCGGGCTCGCGCACCCGCTGCGCATGCAACTGCTGGACGCCCTGCGCTTCGGAGGCCCCGCCACCGCCTCCCGACTCGCGGAAAAGCTGGGCGAGTCAAGTGGTGCGACCAGCTACCACCTGCGGCAGCTCGCCACTCACGGCTTCATCGAGGACGCCCCCGAGCGCGGCAAGGGCCGGGAGCGGTGGTGGAAGGCGGCCCACCAGGGCCTGCGCTTCGACGAGGCACTGCTCACGGACGCCAGCCCGGACGTGCGCGGGGCCGCCGACATGTACCTCCACGAGGTTGCCGCCACCCAGACCCGGGACCTGTCGACCTGGCTCGGCAACCGCCAGACATGGCCGGAGGAATGGAACCGCACCTGGGACATGAGCAGCGCGACACTGCGACTCACCCCAGAACTGACCCGGGAACTCGTCGAGAAGATGCACGCACTCGTCGACACCTACCGCGACCGGGCCGCCGACCAGGACGACGCCGACACCGCCCAGGTGCGCATCCACACGCACGCCTTCCCCCTCACCTCGGAATGAAAGGCCACAGCCCGATGCACCCCGGGAACCACCTCGCCCTGCACCATGCCCGCGCCGCCGAACTCCGCACCGAAGCCGACGCGCACCGCCTCGCCACAGCAGCCCGACGCCCCCGGGACCTCCGTGCCCGTCTCGGCTGGACCCTCGTGGAAGTCGGACTGCGACTGACCGCCGCTCCCAAGACGGCAGCCGCCGTTCCGTAGTCCCACGCTTCCGCGAAGCGGCATGCACGGTCAACGACGGCCCGGCAGGCGCGCCGGCGGAGGAGTACGGCGTGCAACCGCCAGCGCCCCCGCAATTCATGATCCCGGGGGCGCCGACACGGGCCGACGGCGGAGCCCCTGGTCGGATTCGAACCGACGACCTTCGCTTCACAACTTCGATCACCCCTCGCCCGGCGGCTCGAGGTCCGCCTCCTGCACCGAGGGCACGACTGGCTGCCGTGTGTTGTGCCGTCCGGGCCGTCGATGTCCACGCTGGGCGTCAACGGAACAGCTCTGAAACCGGGCAGACCTCCAAAGGCTCGTCCGGCCTGTCGGCCCAGCGCCACCAGACGTGCCGATCTGTACACCTCCACAGCGTCCGGCATGTCCGCCGTCCGTCGTCCTCCCGCCGAGAGAGGACGAAGCCGCCGGACCTCATGGACTGGCTGCACTCGGGGCAGGCGGGGGTGTCGGTCATTGGTAGACGGAGGCGCGGTGCTCCTTGCGGTCCCGTTTCCTCCGCCCCCTCTCAACCCATGCGTGCGGTTTTCCCGCACACGGCTCATCGGTGATCTTCTTGGCTGAGTTGCGCGGCCTTCGGGTACCGAACCGTGCCGCGCAGGCGGTACAGCCCCAGCCCGTGGAACAGTCCCCGTCCCACCGGTGAAGTTGCCCGGCTCGCACATTGCGTCCGCGCTTCTCGATCACCAGGCCCTTCAACCGACGCTCCACGTAGCGGTCCACCTGGCGATACACCCCTGGATCCTCTGCGTATGCTCGGCTTGGCGCAGGGGGGGCGAACATGTGGGACGGACCATTCTTCCGGGTGCGCCGCGAAGGCTACGAGATCTGCTTCGTGCCCGGCGCAGGTGAGGACCTGGCGAAGGTGGACGACGTCGACATGTGGGTGATCCTCGACGACGGTGATCGATGGTCCGGCACGGTGTACACCCTGGATGTGATGCGGCGGAACATGGACCGCTGGCGCGACACGGGTGAGTGCCTTGACGGCAGCTACTTCTGGGTCTGGGATGGCCTGATCGTCCGTGACCAGGGCATCCCCGCCATGGTCCGCGTCATCGACCATCTCGTGGGCACAGGCGGGTACCGAACGACGCTGCGCCACGTGGGTCCGGAAAAGGACCTGGGCTGAGAAGACCCCTGAAAACCGCCGTCGGGGCGGGTCCCGTGAGCCACAAAGCCATGCTCGTTCCTTCCTGCCCCTGGGTCTTGCCGGAGAGACCAGAGCAAGCCACGGCGGCGAGCCTTGAGGACGGCAACTGAGTTTTCAGCTTGGGAAGTTTCGGGCATTGAGGGTAGTTCGGGGAATTATCTGCACGAAGAGGTTTCACTCGTGGGGAGCGCTGTCTGTGGGCATGGCTAGGGTCTTCAAACGCGCGGCCGGCTTCCGAGGTGTCCAGCTCTGTAGAGCAGTTGCATCCCCGGCTCTGTCTGGGGGCGGTCCGGGTACGACCCGGGACCCAACCGACGGTCGGGCTTCGTCGATGGCCAAGGAGAGACCTGCCAGCGCCGGCCGCGCACCGAGCGTGGCGTCGCCGCAGGAGCAGTAGCATGCTTTCCAAGTCCATTGGGGGATCTGGTCGGTGTGCAGGGACGTTCACCTGCGCTGATTGAGGGCTCGTCACCAGCCTGGGATCGGCTCGCGGTCTCGACTGAACGCCGGTGAACCGGACTGGATGAGACACAAACTGAACCGGTCTGTCCGGCGGTCGTTGTCAGTGGCCGCAGCTAATCTCCAATCATGAGCGTGATCGGCGAGTACCTACGTGTCACGGCTGCTGAGCTTGATCGAGCAATCCAGGATCCCCACTGGGCGCTGGATTTCGTCGAAGAGGTCCGGGACACCGAGGAGGAGACGGAGTCCGCGCCAGCCGAGGCGCGGCACTTCAGTACGTACAAGACCTGGGACGTGCTCCGCTTCCTGCTGGCGCGCGCAGAGTTCCCCGTGAACGTGATCCACGGTGAGGAGCCCTTCGCCGAGCATGAGGACTGGGGCTACGGGCCTCCGAGGTACCTGCGGCCTGAGCGGGTTCGGCTCGCGGCGGAAGCTCTGCGGGCTACCGGCTATGGCCAACTCGTCAGAGGTGTGGATCCTGCCGAACTGACCAGTGCCGAGGTGTACCCCCTCGGATGGAGCGAGCCGGGCGCACTGGAGTGGGGTCGTCACTGGTACGAAGGCCTCACTCAGTTCTTGGAGGCTGCTGCCGGAGCGGACGACGCGGTGCTCGTCTGGTTGGACTGATAGGCAGACACAGCGGTAACACCTCAGCTTGGGCGGCTGCGATCATTCGGGCCCCTCATGTAGCCGACTTGGGCGGACGGTTGGTAATGGGGCTCGTCAGTGTCAGTGGCGTGCACCGTGGTCCCCGCTACTCTCCGCCCTATCTGGTGCGCTTGCGGCACAGCACCGTTGTCAGCATCTGCCCGTACCCTTCGGAGCGTTGGGTCGGTCTGCTGTTGCTGTACGGAGACAGCGCGGCCAAGGGGGGTGGCTCAGAAGAGATCCCCGAGCCACATCGGTCCGGGACTTTGTGAAGCTCCGACACCACCCCCCTCCAGAGCCCCTGGGGCGTGCACGCTCCACTCGGTCGGCCAAGCTCGCCGAGTGGCTGCCGTACTGGCTGGAGCACTTCATCAAGCCCGACCGCAAGCGGATGGCACCCGTCATCCCGCGTCTTCACCACTGGCACCGGCCGCCCGATCGACCCGCAGAACGTCAACCGGTTGTTCTTCCGCATCACCGCCGCGGCCCGCCTTCGGTGTATCCGCCTGCACGACGCCCGGCACGGCTGCGCCACGCTCCTCACCGCTGCCGGTGTCGCGCCCCGCGGCGTGATGGAGTTCCCGGGGCACAGCCGGATGAGCAATTGTCAATTCCTGTGGATCACCGTGGGGAGCCTCAAGTGGCCCGCAGCCATTGATCGAGGACTGCGAAGTCTTCGTTGGTGAGGCCGCGGGACGACGCGATGCGGTGGAGGAAGGCCGGGGTGGGGTGGCGGGTGGACACCCAGTCCCGATCGGCATCGGTGATCTCGTCGTCGACCCAGACGAACGGGCGTACGTCCGCCCATGCCGCTAGGGTTCGGGTCTTCCAGTGGAGCCCGAACCACGTGTTCTCGCGTTCCTGCGCGTCGGAGGGTTCCGGCCAGTGCACGACCGGCAGCGGCGGCAGACCGAGCAGCGGTGCGATGTCGGTGTTCGCCGCCTCCTCCCAGGTGGTGGCCCAGACCAGCTCGCACGGCAGTGCCGCGAGGCGAGGCCCGAGGTGCGGGTCGAGCCGCGTCAGGTGCGAATCTGTCGCGGTGCCTGACGGCTCGCGCTGCGGGCCGTCGCCGAACGGCAAGAGAGGCCCGTCGACGTCCAGGAACAGCAGCGGGAGTTCCTTGCGCTCACTCATGCCGCAACCTCCCGCTCACGCTCGACCAGGACGCCACGTTCGAAGCGGGCGCCGCTGCGGACGAGGGCGACGAGGTGGGGTGCGGTGATCGCGCGCCAGCGGGCCTGGGCGGACTCGGCAAGCTTGAACACCATCGCCAGGGCCGCGGCCGGGCTGCCGGCACCGCGGGTGACCTTGGTCCGCAGCTTCACCGTGCTGAAGGTCGACTCGATCGGATTCGTCGTGCGCAAATGGACCCAGTGCTCGGCCGGGAAGTCGTAGAACGCCAGGCGTTCATCGACGTCGTCGGTGATCTTCTTGACGGCCTTGGGCCACTTCGCGCCGTAGGCGCGCCCGAAGTCCTTCACCGCCTTCTCGGCGTGATCGCGGTCCTCGGCGTTGTAGATCTCCTGCAGCGCCTTCTTCGCGCCGGGCTGGGCCGATCTCGGCAGGGCATTGACCACGTTCCGGGTCTTGTGAACCCGCACCTTTGATGTCTGGCCTGCGGAAACACCTCGGCCAGGGCCCGCCACAGCCCGATGGCTCCGTCGCCGACGACGAGCTCGGGATCGCGCATGCCGCGCCGGCGGCAGTCCCGCAGGAGGTCGGCCCAGGACTCGGTCGACTCGCGCAGGCCCTCGGCGAGCGCGATCATCTCCTTACTGCCGTCGGTGCGCACGCCCATGAGGACCAGGACGCAGGAGCGGGCCTGGCCGAGGCGGACCTTGGGGTGGACGCCGTCGGCCCACACGTACCCGTAGTCGGATCCGGACAGGTCCCGGTCCTGGAAGGCGGCGTGATCGTCGCTCCACTGCTTGGTCAGCCGGGTCACCGTGGCCGGCGAGAGCCCAGCGGCCGAGCCGAGGAACTGCTCCATCGCGGGCACGAAGTCGCCGGAGGACAGCCCGTGCAGGTAGAGCAGGGGCAGGACCTCGCTGATCTTCGGGGACTTCCGGCACCAGGGGGCGAGGATCTTGGACGAGAACCGCTTGCGCTCGCCCGTCTCGCCATCGACCCGCTTGTCGTTCACCCGCGGCGCCTTCACCACAATCGGCCCGGCGGCGGTAGTCACCGTCCGCTCGCGGTGGTGGCCGTTGCGGACCACCAGACGGCGACCAGCCTCGTTCCGCTCGCCCGCCAACTCGGCTATGTACTGGTTGACTTCGGCCTCCAGGGCCGCAGCGAGCATCCGACGGGCTCCCTCACGGACGATGTCGTCCATCAGGGAGCCGCTCTGGGGGGTGCCGTCCTCGTTGACTACGCTCAGCACGGGCGTGCCTTCCCGACCCGCGCTGCAACGCGGGCCTACTCGATGACCAGAAGTCGATCACTCGGGAAGGTACGCCCTCCGCGTTCCGCGAGGCACCCCTCCCGAGCCCGATCCACAGGTCTTGAGCATTGCTCCAGCCGGATCAGCATCACGACGGACGTGTACACGCACGTGACGTCGGACACGCAGCGTGAGCCCATCAGCCACATGGACCGCCTGCCCGGGTGACGCCCCCGACCGTGGGTGACCGGCCCCGCTGGTGTCGCCCGTGGATGTCGAACGCCCCGGAACGATCACCGTCCGGGGCGTTCGTGCTGCTCAGGATGAGAGCCCCCTGTCGGATTCGAACCGACGACCTTCGCTTCACACGTTCCACCAGCAGGACGCTTCAAGTGGCTGGCTTACCCGCTGCGGGGCGACACCAGTACTCCGGAGAGTCGTGGAGGTTGCCCCTGTACGCCGACGTTGCCGTCAGGTGCTGCCGTCAACGGCGCTAGTGCTGCGTCTGGTTGAGGGCCCAACAGCTCACACTGCTAAGTGCCGCTGTGGTCTACTCAGTTGTCGTGATGAACGTAGGGCAACAGCAACTCTTCCACTTCACACATGTCCGGCACCTACCCGACATCCTGGCCAAGAAGCAACTGGTCTCGGACAGTGTCATGCAAGGCAGGGGCGGTGTGCCGGTGGAGTGTGGGGACAGGGACATCAAGGCCGAACGGCGGACGCGACGGGTTACTGTCCCGCCTTGCGGGTGCCCTGCTGACTACGTTCCGTTCTATTTTGCCCCGCGATCCCCGATGCTCTATGTGATCAGTCGAGGCGGCGTATCGACGTACCGGGAAGGGCAGCCCCCACTCGTCTATCTGGTCACGTCTGTGGACGCTGTGAGGGCGTCAGGAAGGCCCTACGTGTTCAGCGACGGCAACTGCGCCAACGAGATCACCCGTCACTTCAACGACCTGACCATGCTGCCGAGCGTCGTTGATTGGGAGATCATGGAAGCAAGGTACTGGGCGAACACGGCTGACGATGGCGACCGCATGCGACGGCGCATGGCAGAGCTGCTGGTGCATGAGCACCTTCCTGTGCCCGCTCTCCAGGAGATCGCAACTTACGATCATGACCATGCACAGGAAGTACGGCACCTGCTCAGGGAGGCAGGGACCGAGATTCCGGTCACTGTAGCGACCTCGTCAAGGAAGGACAACGATGATCACGCGTGGCACCGGCAACCTGCTTCTGGCAGATGTCGATGCCCTTGTTAACACGGTCAATACCGTGGGCGTCATGGGCAAGGGCATCGCCTTGCAGTTCAAGCGAGCTTATCCGGAGAACTTCAAGGACTACAAGGCGTCTTGCGATCGCGGCGACGTCACGGTCGGCCGAATGCATGTACATGAGGTCAAGCAGCTAGGCAGCCCAAGGTTCATCATCAACTTTCCAACGAAGCGTCACTGGCGTGCCCCATCACGAATCGAAGACATTGCGTCAGGTCTCGTGGCGCTAAGGGACGAAATCGTCGAGCGAGGAATCACATCTATTGCCGTCCCGCCACTCGGGTGCGGTAATGGTGGTCTCGCATGGCGCGATGTCGAACCAATGATCCGTCAAGCATTGGGCACCATTCCGGGAGTAGAAGTTCGAGTTTGGGAGCCATCCGGAGCCCCAAGCGCAAGCTCAATGCCGAATGCTACTGAAACACCTGAGATGACGCGAGAGCGTGCAGCCTTTCTTGCTGCGCTCGATCGATACATCCGGAGCGGAATTGCACGGGGCCTGGCATTTGAGCCACGCGTATCGCTACTAGAGGCACATAAAGTTGCATACTTCCTGCAAAAGCTACGTCTACCGCTAGGACTCCAATTTGAGAAGGGTATTTACGGACCCTACTCACAGCCTCTTGATAGAGCGGTCTCAACGATGGAAGGCCACTTCGTAACAGGGTTCGGCGACGAAACCAGCGGCGCTCAGGCGATCCTCGAACTCAACAAGGACTCCGTGGTCGAGGCCGAGGAACTGCTAAAGCAATACCCAAGCTTCGAAGAAACTGCAGCGAAGCTCCAGACACTGACGGCAGGCTTCGAGGACGCATTCGGCATGGAACTACTGAGTACCGTTCTGTTTGCCGCCGAGGAACTCGTGACGCCCCCACCCACCCCCGAATCCGTTACAGCCTGCATCAGGGGTTGGAACCATCGCAAGCAACGCCTCTTTACCGAGGAGCACGTTCGGACGGCATGGCAGCACCTTGCTGAAGTGGGACTCCTTTAGCCTGGATCGCAGCGGTCTCGCACGTACGACGGCGTGCATCACGCTGCCGTCAGAAGGCGCCTTAAAGGACGTGTCCCGTTGCTCTCTGAAAGAGTGCCCCTGACCTTCGGTGCGGAAGGTCCACGACACGCACGAGCGTAAAGCCTGCATTCTTGTAGAAGCGGTGCAATCCCTGATTGTCCTTCCAAGCATCCAACCGCAACCATTGCTTTCCCTGTGTCGCTGCTCGCTCCGATGCCCAGTCAAGCAACGTGCCGCCAACACCAGCGCCGGCAAACTCACGCTTCACTGCCATGCGGTGCACATAGAGAGCCGCTTCGGGCTCGTCGTCCGGCGTCCAGAATTCAGGGTCGGCGAGTCGTCAAGCTGGATGGTTGCGATTGGCTCGTTGTCCTCGAAGGCTCCGCAGGTCAGACGCGGTTGCAAGGGCTCAACCGGCGCTGTCGACGCAACCGGCAGCACCAACTACCTCAATTCGGGCGGGCCGGTGACGCCACGCAACGGCGCACCGGCCCTCATCCACGGTCTTGGAGGACCCTTTCGTGGACTGGAAGCAAGCATGGTCGACCACGCGTGCGGACACGACCGCAGCGCCGTCGGCGAACGCCGGGTGCTCGCCCTGATCGCCGACCACACCGCCCACCCGGCGCCGCTAGGGGAACTGCCGTCAGGTTCTGCCGTCAACGCCCCCGTGATCAGCGATCACGGGGGCGTTCTGCCTGGTCACAGGCGGAGCCCCCTGTCGGATTCGAACCGACGACCTTCGCTTTACAAGAGCGGCGCTCTGACCAGCTGAGCTAAGGAGGCCTGCGCGCGGCCGGCGGCCGCGTGCCCGTGCAGTGTACCCAGGCACCCGGAGAGGCCCGTCGAGAGTTTCCGCGAAGTTCACAGGGGTCCCCCTACTGACAGACCAGGTGAACGCCAGGTACCGTCCTGATTCGGTCCACCTGTGTGGACCGAGTCACCACCTTCCTACAACGGATCGTCCGGCACGTTCCTGCCGGTAGAAGGGGGCCCATACACCATGGCCACTGTCACGTTCGACAAGGCGACCCGGGTCTACCCGGGCTCCGAGAAGCCCGCTGTCGATGCACTCGACATCGACATCGAGGACGGCGAGTTCCTCGTCCTGGTCGGCCCGTCCGGGTGTGGAAAGTCCACCTCGCTCCGCATGCTCGCGGGGCTCGAGGACGTGAACGCCGGAGCGATCCGCATCGGCGAGCGCGACGTCACGCACCTGCCGCCGAAGGACCGGGACATCGCCATGGTGTTCCAGAACTACGCGCTGTACCCGCACATGTCGGTCGCCGACAACATGGGCTTCGCCCTCAAGATCGCCGGCGTGCCGAAGGCGGAGATCCGCAAGAAGGTCGAGGAGGCCGCGAAGATCCTCGACCTGACCGAGTACCTGGACCGCAAGCCGAAGGCCCTCTCGGGCGGTCAGCGCCAGCGTGTCGCCATGGGCCGCGCGATCGTGCGCGAGCCGCAGGTGTTCCTCATGGACGAGCCGCTGTCCAACCTGGACGCCAAGCTGCGTGTCTCCACCCGTACGCAGATCGCGAGCCTCCAGCGTCGGCTCGGCATCACCACCGTGTACGTCACCCACGACCAGGTCGAGGCGCTCACCATGGGTGACCGGGTGGCGGTGCTCAAGGACGGTCTGCTCCAGCAGGTCGACTCCCCGCGCAACATGTACGACAAGCCCGCGAACCTGTTCGTGGCCGGCTTCATCGGCTCCCCGGCGATGAACCTCGTCGAGGTACCGGTCACCGACGGCGGAGTGATGTTCGGCAACAGCGTCGTGCCGGTCGACCGCGAGGCGCTGTCCACCACCGCCGACCAGACGGTCACCGTGGGTGTCCGCCCCGAGCACTTCGACGTGGCCGGCGCCGACTCCGAGAAGGGCGTCGCGGTCACCGTCAACGTCGTGGAGGAGCTGGGCTCCGACGCGTTCGTCTACGGCACCGCCGAGGTCGCCGGCACCACCAAGGAGCTGGTCGTCCGCGTGGGTGGCCGCGAGGCTCCGGCGAAGGGCAGCCGGCTGCACGTCGTGCCGCGGCCCGGCGAGTCCCACGTGTTCTCGACGTCCACGGGCGCGCGCCTGTCCGACTGACGCCCCCGGTTCCGGGCAGAGGGCTCCGCAGCGTGCTGCGGGGCCCTTTCCCGTATCTCCCGTCCCGCCTCTCCCGTCCCGTGCCTCCTGCCTCGCACCTCCTGTCCCACACCTCCTGCGTGCGGCCTGCCGTCGGGTCCTTCCGCCCGGCTCTTCCCGGGCGGCTCTTCCCGGGCGGCTCGCCTCCCGGCCCCTTCCGCTCGAACGCGCGCCCCGCGCCCCCCACCGGCTCCGCGGCCTGCCGCGGAGCCCCGGGGCGGCTTCGCGCCGCGTGCGCACCCCCGACCGGCTCCGCCGCGTGCCGCCGCAAGCGGCCTGCTTCGCCGTGCGCCGGGGGCGCCGTCCACCGGGGGCGGCCGTCCGGGTGGGGGCCGCCGTCGGGATGAGGGCCGCCGTCGGGATGGGGGCCCCGTCGGGATGGGGCCGTCGGGACGGCGAGGGGACGCAGTTGCCGGATACCCCGGCATTCCGGACCGTTTCGAGCGGCGTGCGTCAACCCGTTACCCCGAAGAAGGCACTCTCTCATCCCCCGAACCGGTGACTAAATGTCGCCAAATCATCACCCCGCGCTACCCTCACTCGCGTGAAGCACTCCACCACCCAACAGACGCGACGCGGTCACCGGGGCCCCGCCCGCCGGATCGGCCGCTCCCTCGCCCTCGTCCTGCCCGTCGTCCTGGTGCTCTCCGGGACCCTCGCGGTCACCCGGGTCAACTGGTCGGGTAACCCCTCGGACTCGGTGCTCACCGCCTCCGACGTGTCCTCCGCGGCCGGCTCCGCCCACGCACCCTCCCGCAGCCCGCAGGAGGTGCTGCGCGACCAACTGCTGACCGAACTGCAGCAGAAGGACCCCGGCGTGGCCCTCACCCACCTCCAGCAGGCGATGAACGAGCGCCCGTCGCTGGCCCGGCACTGCACCTCCATCGCCCGCGCCCTGGGCCGCGCCGCGGTCCGGGTGTACGGCCCGACGCGCGCCCAGTCCTTCGCGCGTCCCGTCTGCGACACCTCGTTCGCCTCGGGCGTGCTGGCAGCGCACAGTTGACCGCCGCGCACAACTGACCGCCGCGCCCCGCGGCCGCCCGCCCGGTGCGGCGGGCCCGCGGGGCGGCCCGCGGTGCGTCACGGCTCGCCGGGCGGCACACCGCGACCGGGGCGGCCGTAACTCGCCTGCTGCGCCGGGTTCGGCGCCGCGTACAGTGCGGGCATGACCGATCCGCATGCCGTGTCCCGCCCCACGCAAGCCGTCATCCTGGCCGGCGGCCAGGGCTCCCGGTTGCGCCCGTACACCGACGACCGGCCGAAGCCGATGGTCGAGATCCCCGGCACCGGGACGCCGATCATCGGCCATCAGCTCGTCTGGCTGGCCGAAGAGGGCGTCACGGACGTGGTGGTGTCCTGCGGTCATCTCGCGGACGTCCTGCAGTCGTGGCTGAAGTCCGCCCGGCTGCCCGTCGACGTGCGCACGGTCGTGGAGACCGAACCGCTGGGCCGCGGCGGCGGCCTGAAGTACGCGGCCGCGCATCTGCCCCACCCGGACCGGCCCTGGTACGCCACCAACGGCGACATCTGGACGCGTTTCTCCCTGCGCGACATGGCCGACTTCCACATCGAGCGGGACGCCACGGCGACGCTCGCGCTGGCCCGGCCCCGCCTTCCCTGGGGTGCCGTGCAGACCGACGGGTTCGGTCACATCACCGACTTCATCGAGGCCCCGCCGTCCACCTTCGAGATCAACGCGGGCGTCTACGTCTTCTCCCCGGCGTTCGCGGAGCTGCTGCCCGAGCGCGGCGACCACGAGCGGACCACGTTTCCGCAGCTTGCCCGGAAGCGCCGGCTGGCCGGATTCCCGATCCCGCAGGGCGCCTACTGGCGTGCGATCGACACGGCGAAGGACCTGACGGAGGCGGCGAAGGAACTGGCGGCGCCGACCCGCTGACCGCTGCCGGTACACACATCCCCGCCCCGGCCCTCCCCCACCCCCGTACCGACTACCCGCACCGATCGCCCGTACCGCTCCCCCGTACCGGCCCTCCGTCCCGAACCTCCGGGGAGTGCCGCCGGTACGGCTGAGGGGCCCGCACGTCGTCCGTGCGGGCCCCTCAGCCGTTCGCCGGCCGCCGGGTCGGCCTTTGTCGTCGCTGTCAGCCGGTGGGCTTCCCGAGCAGCCCGCCCACCGGCTGGGTTACCCCAACAGGCCGCCCACAAGGCCGGTCTCCGAGGAGGAGCCGCCGTCGTCGGGGCCGCCGCCGGGACCGCTGGTGGCGCCGCCGCTCGCGGTGCCGCCGGAGGTCGGTCCGGCGCTGGTGCTGGGCGCCTGGTCGGCCGGGGAGGACTGTCGGGTGGGTGCCTGGCCGGTGCTGCCCCGGGTGCGGCTGGGCGCACCGCCGGTCGTGGTGCCGGGGCCGCGGGTCGCGCCGGCGGTGGTGGTGTCCGCGCTCGGCGACTTCGAGGTGGTGCTCTCGGTCGGGGAGGCGGCCGCCGACGGGGCCTTGCTGCGGCCGGTCGTGGTGCCGGGGTCCTGCGGGAGCGGGGAGCCGGGCAGTTCGTTGCGCGGGGGCTCGCCGGGCCTCGGGACGACGACGCGGTCGGCATCGCGGACGGCACCGCCGAGCAGGGCGCCGATCAGCAGGGTCACGCCGGTGACGATGGCGGTGACCAGTGCGCCGCGGCGCAGGACGTAGCGGCGCAGCTCCCAGATGTCGGCGCGGGGTCCGAGGCGCCGCCAGGCCCCGGCGGCGAGCCGGCCGTCGACGGAGTACACGGGGGCGCCGGCGATGATCAGCGGGGACCATGCGGCGAGGTAGATGATGTCGGGCGTGTCGTAGGCCGGTACGGTCTTCCAGCTCACGGTGACGATGAGCGCGGCGGAGAGCAGCGCGCCGACGACCGCGGCGACGCGCTGCCAGCAGCCGAGGACCGTCAGGACGCCGACGACCACCTGGAGGAAGGCGATGACGAGTCCGGATCCGACGGGGTGGTGCAGGGCGAACCGGTGCAGCGGCTCGGCGACTTCCCAGGGGTGCAGGGTGTTCAGCCACTTGACCATGGAGCCGCGCTTGCCGCCGTCGAAGTAGACGGGGTCGCACAGCTTGCCCATGCCGGCGTAGACGGAGATGAAGCCGAGGAAGATCCGCAGGGGGAGCAGGACGACCCCGAGGTTCATCCGGCGGCCGGGGTAGTAGGCGTGCCGGGCGGGGTCGTCGGCGAGCCGCCTGCTGCGGGACCGCCCGCCGTCCGCGCGGTCGGCGCGCTCCTCCGGGTACTCGGGGTACTCGAGGTGGTCGGGGTGGTCGGGGTCCTCGAACCCCGTTCCGGGGTGGTCCGGTTCGTCGTAGGCGCTTCCGACGGTGCGCATGTTCGGCAGCAGACGGGGGGCGGGCGCGTCGCCGGGGCCGCGCTGGGCTCCGACGACGGGTGTCTCGACGGTGGCGTCCAGCCGGGCGTGGACCGGGTCGGTTTCGTCGACGCGCGGGATGACCTGGGTGGAGCCGAGGTCCCCGGCGGGCGGTCCGGTGTGGCCGACGCTGCCGGCCCGCACGGCCTGGAGGAGGCGGTGCGCGCCCGTGTCGTCGGGCTCCGAACGGCCGCTCCACACGACGGGCCGGCGGCGGGCACCGGCGGCGGCGTCGGTACCGGCGGCGGGCATGCGGGCGGAGTCCTGGGTGGCGGCCAGGTGCCGCGCGATCCGCGGGGATGGGGCGCGCCGTGCCGACGCGCCCAACTGCACGCGGAAGCTCGCGTGGTTCACGATGACCTGCGCCGGATCGCTCGGCACCTTCACCATGCTCAACGCGGGAGCGTCGTCGAATCCCGACGAGCGGTCCCCCGTGGGTGTGCGGGGTGTTCTGGTGTCCACACTCATCTAACCGAGTGACGCGTGGTTAGGACACTGCTTTGACCCGCCGGATCTGTCCGGACCCCGTCAAACCCGGCCGCCTCGCCGGAATTACCCCGTCCGGGTGAGTGCGGGCACGTCTGTTCAGCCGCGGCGGCGTGCCGCCTCGTACAGCACGATCCCCGCCGCCACACCGGCGTTGAGGGACTCGGCGCCGCCCGGCATGGCGATCCGCACCCGGAAGTCGCAGGTCTCCCCCACCAGCCGGGACAGGCCCTTGCCCTCGCTTCCGACGACGACGGCGACCGGCCCCTGCAGGGCGTCCAGCTCACCGAGTTCGACGTCCCCGTCGGCGGCGAGTCCGACGACCACGATGCCCGCCTTCTTGTACGCCTCCAGCGCCCGGGTGAGGTTGGTGGCGCGGGCGACGGGTGTGCGTGCGGCCGTACCGGCGGAGGTCTTCCAGGCGCCGGCGGTCATGCCGGCGGCGCGCCGCTCGGGCACGACGACGCCGTGGCCGCCGAAGGCGGAGACGGAGCGGACGACGGCACCGAGGTTGCGCGGGTCGGTGACCCCGTCGAGGGCGACGATCAGCGGGTCCTCGCCGGCGTCCGCGGCGGCGGCCGCGAGGTCCTCGGGGTGGGCGTACTCGTACGGCGGGACCTGGAGGACGAGGCCCTGGTGGTTGAGGCCGTTCGTCATCCGGTCCAGCTCGGGCCGCGGGGCCTCCAGCAGGTTGACGCTGCCCCGCTCGGCGACGAGCTGGAGCGCCTCGCGGACCCGCTCGTCGTTGTCGATGAACTGCTGGACGTAGAGCGTGGTGGCGGGCACGCCCTCGCGCAGCGCCTCGACGACCGGGTTGCGTCCGACGACGAGTTCGTTGGCGGTGCGGCCGCCGCGCCGCTGCTGCTGCGTGCGTCCCTGCGTGCGGCGGGCCTTGGCAGCGGCGGCGCGCTGCTTGGCGTGCCCCTTGCGCATCTCGGCGGGGGGTGTCGGTCCCCTGCCTTCCAGGCCCCGGCGCCGCTTGCCGCCGCTGCCGACCTGCGCGCCCTTCTTGCCGGACATGCGGCGGTTGTTCGCGGCCATGAGCTACCCGTCTGTCGTGTGGTTCTTCGTACGTACGTCTGTGAAGTGTGCCGCCCGGAGGCCCGGACGGCACAATCGATCTTCGTCGGGCGGCGGCTCAGCGGGCGCCGAGGCTCCACCGGGGGCCCTGCGGGCCGTCCTCGATGACCAGTCCGGACCGGGTCAGCCGGTCGCGGATGGCGTCCGCGGTGGCCCAGTCCTTGCGGGCGCGCGCGGACTCGCGCTGCTCCAGCACCAGCCCGACCAGGTTGTCGACGACACCGTGCAGTTCGTCGCCCCGGTCGTCGGCGCCGGCCCAGCGCTCGTCGAGCGGGTCGAGACCGAGGACGCCGAGCATGGCCCGCAGTTCGGCGAGCCGGGCCACCGCGCCCTCCTTGTCGTCGGCCGCGAGCGCGCTGTTGCCCTGCCGGACCGTGGTGTGCACGATCGCGAGCGCCTGGGGCACGCCGAGGTCGTCGTCCATCGCCTCGGCGAAGGCGGACGGCACGTCGGCGGCCGGCTCGACGGTCTTCCCGGCGAGCTCGGTGACGCGCTGGACGAAGCCCTCGATCCGGGCGAAGGCGGCCTCCGCCTCGCGCAGCGACTCCTCGCTGTACTCGATGGTGGAGCGGTAGTGCGGGGTGCCGAGGTAGTAGCGGAGCACGAGGGGGCGCCACCGCTTGACCATCTCGGAGACGAGCACCGAGTTGCCGAGCGACTTGGACATCTTCTCGCCGCTCATGGTGACCCAGGCGTTGTGCACCCAGTACCGGGCGAACGTGTCGCCGAAGCCCTCGGCCTGGGCGATCTCGTTCTCGTGGTGCGGGAAGATCAGGTCGATGCCGCCGCCGTGGATGTCGAAGGCGGAGCCCAGGTACTTGTGGGCCATCGCCGAGCACTCCAGGTGCCAGCCCGGCCGGCCGCGCCCCCACGGCGTCTCCCAGCTGGGCTCGCCCGGCTTGGCCGCCTTCCACATGGCGAAGTCGCGCGGGTCCCGCTTGCCGGTCTCGCCCTCCTCCGAGGGCTGGAGCAGGTTCTCCAGCTCCTGGTTGGACAGCGACAGGTAGCCGGGCAGGGAGCGGACGTCGAAGTAGACGTTGCCGTCGGAGGCGTAGGCGTGCCCGCGCTCGATGAGCGTGCGCATCATCTCGACCATCTCCGGCACGTGGCCGGTGGCCCGCGGCTCGTAGGTCGGCGGCAGGCAGCCCAGCGCGGTGTACGCGTCGTCGAACGCCCGCTCGTTCTCGTAGCCGATCGCCCACCAGGGGCGGTTCTGCTCCGCCGCCTTCCGGATGATCTTGTCGTCGATGTCGGTGACGTTGCGGATGAACGTGACGTCGTAGCCGCGGTGGGCGAACCAGCGGCGCATGATGTCGAAGTTCAGCCCCGACCGGATGTGCCCGATGTGCGGAGCGGCCTGCACGGTGGCACCGCACAGGTAGATCGAGACGCAGCCCGGCGCGAGCGGGGTGAAGTCACGGATCTGCCGGGCGCTGGTGTCGTACAGGCGAATAGTCACGCCTCCAGGGTAGTGGGCGCAGGGGGGTGCATCCGACGATCGGGCGAAGTCCGCCCGGCCGGTGCACCCCCGGCGTGCGCCCGGTTCAGCCGGTCCGCGCCGACCGCGTCACCCGGTCCCGGGGCCACGGCTGTCACCCGGTCCCGGCCACGGCTGTCACCCGGTCCCGGCCGCCGCCGTCGCCCTGTTCCGACCACGGCTGCCGTCCGGCCCGGGCCACGACCGCCACGCGGCCCGACGGCCTGCGCCCGGCCGGACCGGACGACCGTCGCCCGCCGGACCGGATGACCGTCGCCCGCCGGTTCATCGCCCGCCGGTCCGGGCGGCCATCGCCCGCCGGTCCGTGCCGTCCGTGTCAGCCGGTCCGTGTCAGCCGGTCCGGGCCACCAGCGCCGTCGCGATCGCCATCAGTCCCTCGCCGCGCCCGGGGAAGCCCAGTCCGTCGGTGGTGGCGCCGGACACGGACACCGGTGCGCCGGCCGCCGCGGAGAGGACCCGCTGCGCCTCCTCCCGGCGCCTGCCGATCTTCGGGCGGGGGCCGACGACCTGGACGGCGATGTTGCCGACGGTGAATCCGGCCGCGCGGACGATACGGGCCGCCTCGGTCAGCAGCGTGACCCCGGAGGCGCCGGACCACTCGGGCCGGCCGGTGCCGAAGTGCTGCCCCAGGTCGCCGAGCCCGGCCGCGGAGAACAGCGCGTTGCAGGCGGCGTGGGCGATGACGTCGGCGTCGGAGTGCCCGGCGAGGCCGGGCCCCTCTCCCTCCCACCGCAGTCCGCCGCACCACAGTTCGCGGCCGTCCTCGAAGGCGTGGACGTCGGTGCCGATGCCCACCTGCGGCAGCACCGGCGCGGTCGGCGGCAGCGGGTGGCCGGGTGTCTCAGAAGCCATCGTTGAGCCTCCTGCGGGCCAGGACCGCCTCCGCCAGCACCAGGTCCAGCGGCCGGGTGACCTTGAACGCCTCCTCGTGGCCGGGCACTACCACCACCGGCAGCCCGAGCCGCTCGACCATGCTCGCGTCGTCGGTGACCTCGCCGGTCACGGTCTCGTGCGCCCGGACCAGGGTCGCCCGGTCGAAGCCCTGCGGGGTCTGGACGGCGCGCAGCCGTGCCCGGTCGGGCGTGGCGACGACCGGTTCGGGTTCGCCCGGGACCGGGGCCGGCTCGACCTCCTTGACGGTGTCGGCGAGCGGCACGGCCGGGACCACGGCCACCGCTCCGTCCCGCACGGCGTCGATGACCGCGTCGACGGTGTCGACCGGCACCAAGGGCCGGGCGGCGTCGTGGACGAGGACGACGGTGTGGTCCGGCGGCACCGCCTCCAGCCCGCGCCGGACGGACTCCTGCCGGGACTCGCCACCGGGCACGACGGCGAAGTCGGTCCGTTCGGGCAGCGCGTGGGCGTCCAGCAGCGACTTGACCTCTGCGGTGCCGTCCGGCGGGGCGACCACTACGACGAGGGAGACGCCGCGGGAGGCGGCCATGGCGTGCACCGCGTGGATGAGCATCGGGGTGCCGCTCAGCGCACGGAGCGCCTTGGGAGCGCCCGGACCGAGCCGCACGCCCCGGCCGGCGGCCGGGATCACGACGGCCGTGCGGGCCTGCGGGCGGGTCTCTGCGGTGGGAGGACGCGAAACGTCAGACATCGGTTCCTGTCAGGTTTGTGTGCTCGGCCTACTTGGGTATGGCCACACCGTGCCGGGCGCGACGGCCCTTGACCGGCCCCTTCCGTGACATCGGTCGAGCAGGCTGCCCGGAGCCCGGCACTCGGTAGCGGGGACCCCTTCCCCGTTGTACGGCGTCCTTGCGCGGTCGGCCGGGCTGCTGCGCGGCGGATCCGGCAGGACGTCGTCGAGCGTCGAGCACGATGGTGCGGGGGCGGTGCGGAAATGCGAACATGCCGCAGCGCCCGGCGACAGTATTTCGTCATCGGGCACCACGGCATGTCGCTGAGTGCTGATCCGAGGCGGACGGATCGCGTCAGGAGGCGAGTACCTCGTCGAGCAGCGCCTCGGCCTTGTCCTCGTTGGTGTTCTCCGCGAGGGCGAGTTCGCTCACCAGGATCTGGCGCGCCTTGGCCAGCATCCGCTTCTCACCGGCGGAGAGTCCGCGCTCCCGCTCCCGGCGCCACAGGTCGCGCACGACTTCCGCGACCTTGATGACGTCACCGGAGGCGAGCTTCTCCAGATTTGCCTTGTAGCGACGGGACCAGTTCGTGGGCTCCTCGGCGTACGGCGCGCGCAGCACCTCGAAGACCCGGTCCAGCCCGTCCTGACCGACCACATCACGCACGCCGACGAACTCCGCATTGTCCGCTGGCACACGCACCGTCAGGTCACCTTGGGCGACCTTCAGCACCAAGTAGGTCTTGTCCACGCCTTTGATCTGGCGAGTTTCGATAGCCTCGATCAGCGCGGCCCCGTGATGGGGATAGACCACGGTGTCGCCAACCTTGAACGTCATGTGACAGGTACCCCTTCCGTGGCTATCCAGGGTAACACGGATACAGCGTCTTCTGAATGGCGTTTTCGCAGGTCAGGGCATATCTCGGGGCTTGACAACAGCGACCGGGACGTGCTGCGCGGGCCGACCGGAGGCAGGTATTCGCAGGTGGGAGCCACTCCGCACGCGAAGCGAAACACGGGTGTCACGACCGCCGGGGACCTCCTCCGAGCAACCGAACATCCCCAAATGTCCGGTTCCATACGTGCGACTTACGCTACTCCGTTCGGTCGGACCTCAGCCGATCCGAGCCGAATCCGGAATTGATCACACCGCCGTCGGAAGCCCTTGAAGATCAATTCACCGGAGAGCGTGCATTCCTTCACGGAAATGCCGCGCCCCGATCGCCCGCGGGCACCGAAACGCATCTGAATGGCAGACGAGTGCGGTGTCAAAGTGATCCGAGAGCCCCCTGCGGCAAGGCCGGCGGCGCGGAGAGGCGATCAGCGGCGCGCGGGACCGGCACACCCGTTCGAACGAGGGTCCGGTGGGCGCCTGCGGACGGACCCCCGTGCGCCGCCGCGTACGGGGGTCCGGCGCTCCCGCGCCGAAGGCCCGGTACGCCCGTACAGACGGAAGCCGACCGCTCGGGGAGGGTCGGGTGCCGTGGCGGCGGAGCGGCTCGGTAATCTGAAGCCGCTGACAGACCCTCGGGGCGGCCTTACGAGACGCCGCTCTGTCCCTGCGTTCAAGGAGTTGCCGCCGCCGTGAGCAGCAGCCTTCGACGCGGCGCTCTCGCCGCCGCCGCCATCGCGTTCTCGATCGCCTCGCTCGCCGCCTGCGGCTCGGGCAACGACTCGCAGATCCTGCAGGTCAAGCCGGACAATGCGGCCACGGCCGTTGGCAACATCAAGATCCAGAACGCCGTCGTCATCACCCAGCCGAATCCCGACGCCACGGGACCCGCGGTGGTGTCGGCCACCGTCTTCAACAACGGCAGCCACCCGCAGACGCTGAAGTCGATCACCGTGGGTGCCTCCGGCACCGCGGCCGAGCTGCACCCCGCCGGCGGTGGCGGCACGCTCACCGTCCCGGCCGGCGGCTGGGTCGTCATCGGCGGCGAGGGCAACGCCTCGGCCAGCCTGCCCAGCGGCAACGAGGCCCTCCAGGGTGGCAACGTCCAGAAGGTGACCTTCACCTTCAGCAAGACGGGCCCGGTCTCCCTGGGCGCCTACGTGGTGCCGGCCGAGCACTACTTCGCGAAGTGGGGACCGAGCGACGTCCCGGCCGGGCCGGAGGCCACCGAGAGCGCTCCGGCCTCCCCCGCGGAGTCCGCGTCGCCCGCGGAGTCCGCGTCGCCCGACGCATCCCCGTCCGCTACCCCGGACGGGTCCGCCTCCGGCGCACCGAGCGGCGAGCCGTCCACGACCGCCTCGGCCTCGGCAGGCCAGTGACCTCCGTCCCTCGAGGGCGGACCGCACCGCGGGCATGACGTACACGGCGTGAAGACGTACACGGCGTGAAAGGGCGGGCCCCGAGGGGCCCGCCCTTCACCGCGTCGCCGGACGGACCGTCCGGCACCGCAGCACGGACCGTCCGCACCGCCGAGCGTCCCGTCCGCACCACCGGGCGGGCCCGCTCGCCGGCGTCACCGGCCTACGGCTCGAACTTGTACCCCAGCCCGCGCACCGTGACCAGGTAGCGCGGAGCTCCCGGGTCGGGCTCGATCTTGGCGCGCAGACGCTTGACGTGTACGTCCAGGGTCTTGGTGTCGCCGACGTAGTCGGCGCCCCAGACGCGGTCGATGAGCTGCATCCGGGTGAGGACTCGCCCGGCGTTGCGCAGCAGCATCTCCAGGAGGTCGAACTCCTTGAGCGGCAGGTCGACCTTGGAGCCGCCGACGGTGACCACGTGCCGGTCGACGTCCATGCGGACCGGGCCGGCCTCCAGCGCGGCGGGGGCGACCTCCTCGGGCTCGCCGCGGCGGCGCAGCACGGCGCGGATCCGGGCGACCAGCTCGCGCGAGGAGAAGGGCTTGGTGACGTAGTCGTCGGCCCCTATCTCCAGGCCGACGACCTTGTCGATCTCGCTGTCCTTGGCGGTCACCATGATGACGGGGACGTTGGAGCGGCCGCGCAGCTGGCGGCACACCTCCGTGCCGGGCAGCCCCGGCAGCATCAGGTCGAGGAGCACGAGGTCGGCGCCGTTGCGCTCGAACTCGTCGAGTCCGTCGGGGCCGGTGGCCGCGACTGCGACCTCGAAGCCCTCCTTGCGGAGCATGTACGACAGGGCGTCGGAGAAGGACTCCTCGTCCTCGACGACGAGCACACGGGTCACGGAAGGACCTCCGGGGCGGAAAGCGTTTCGTACGCGGTTGAGGTGGGATCGGGTGATGTGGGGGGAACGGCCCGGCCGGCTGCCCCGTCGTGCTCGCCCTCGCGGTCGAGGGCGCCGGGGCCGGGGTCCGGGTGCTGCTGGGCGCGGTCCCGTGCCGCACCCGCCTCCGGCAGCCGCAGAGTGAAGGTGGAGCCCTGTCCCTCGGCGCTCCACACCGTGACCTCCCCGCCGTGCGAGGCGACCACGTGCTTGACGATGGCCAGCCCCAGGCCGGTGCCGCCGGTGGCACGGGAGCGAGCCGGGTCGACCCGGTAGAAGCGCTCGAAGATGCGCTCCTTGTCCTTGTCGGAGATGCCGATGCCCTGGTCGGTCACGGCGATCTCGATCATGTCCCCGCCGGGCGCGGTCAGCCGGCGGGCGGCGATACCGACGCGGGTGCGGGCCGGGGAGTAGTTGACGGCGTTCTCGACGAGGTTGCCGAGGGCGGCGGCGAGCTGGCCCCGGTTTCCCCTGATCTGCAGGTCCGGGGCGCCCCCGGAGGCCATCTGGATCTGCTTGGTGGAGGCCTGGTGGCGGCACCGGTCGATCGCCTCGGCGACGAGTTCGTCGACCCCGACCGGCTCGGCGTCCTCCAGCGGGTCGTCGTTCTGCACCCGGGAGAGGTCGATGAGCTCCTGGACCAGGTTCGTCAGCCGGGTCGCCTCGACCTGCATGCGGCCGGCGAAGCGCTGCACCGCCTCCGGGTCGTCGGCGGCGTCCATCACGGCCTCCGACAGCAGGGACAGCGCGCCGACCGGTGTCTTCAGCTCGTGGCTGACGTTGGCGACGAAGTCGCGGCGGACCGCCTCGATGCGGCGGGCCTCGGTGAGGTCCTCGACCAGCAGGAGGACGAGTCGCGAACCGAGGGGTGCGACGCGCGCGGACACCGCCAGCGGCTCGCCCCGCCCGGTCCCCCGCCTCGGCAGGTCCAGCTCGACCTGCCGTATCTCGCCGTCGCGCCTCGAGTCCCGGGCCATCTGGAGCATGGGGTCGACGGCGAGTCTGCCGCCGCGGACCAGACCGAGGGCGTACGCTGCCGAGCTGGCCTTGACCACGGCGTCGCTCTCGTCGAGGACGACGGCCGAGGACCGCAGCACGGACAGGACGGTGTCCACACCGGGCGGGAGCACCGGATCGGTGTGCAGGGAGCTTCGCGTCGGGCGCTTCAGTTCCCGCTCGCTCCAGCGGAACGCCAGCATGGCGATCACGCCGGTGAGAACACCGGCGATCGCTGCCGCTGCGGCGACCGCCGCGTTCAGGTCCATGCGTCCAGGTTAGGCATGGCGTCGCCGGTGTCCCCAGCCATCCGTGTGCGACCTCGAACACTCGTCGCCCAGAGTTCACCCGGGCGCCGGTGGTGGTTCATTTGTGGTGACGGTAACGGACGCGTGCGCACCGGAACGTGGGAGCGTGGGGTGATGGCCCCGGCAGCACGGCCGGACGACGGCCCCCGTGAGCCCTGAGGCAGACGTAGGAGAGGGACCCCTGATGCGGGACGCGTACCACGAGGAACTTGATTCGATCGGCGACGGTCTGGTGGAGATGGCCCGGCTGGTCGGCTCGGCCATCGGGCGCGCCACGACCGCGATCCTCGACGCCGACCTGAAGCTGGCCGAGAGCGTGATCGAGGCCGACCAGAAGGTCGACGAGCTCCACCACGACATGGAGGCGCGGGCGATAGCACTGCTGGCCCGGCAGCAGCCGGTGGCGACGGACCTGCGGATCGTGGTGACGTCGCTGCGCATGTCGGCCGACCTGGAGCGCTCCGGCGACCTTGCGCAGCACGTGGCGAAGCTCGCCCGGCTGCGGTTCCCGGAGCGTGCGGTCCCGCACGACCTGCACGCCACCATCCTGGAGATGGGCCAGCTGGCGCAGCGGCTGATGGCGAAGACGGCCGAGGTCATCATCACCAAGGACGTCGATCTCGCCCTCCAGCTCGAGCAGGACGACGACGAGATGGACCTGCTGCACCGCACCCTGTTCCAGCACCTGCTGGACGACCGCTGGCAGCACGGCATCGAGACCGCCGTCGACGTGACCCTTCTCGGCCGCTACTACGAGCGGTACGCCGACCACGCGGTCGCGGTCGCCAAGCGGGTGGTGTTCCTGGTGACCGGCGAGCACGCGGACGAGCTCCAGTCGGACGTCCAGCCCGAGATCAAGCCCATCCAGGGGGCGGACGGGGCCTGAACGGGCCTGCGAAACGGGCCCGGGGGCGCGGACGAACAACAGTGCGCCGGTGTGCGCCGTTGATGCGCCCGGCGGCAAGGGCATGCAATGGGCACAGGCACCACCTTCGAGGAGGGACCATGGCCGATTCCCCCGGCAGCGCCGGTACGACACCGGACCCCACGCAGGAACAGCCGACCGAGCAGCCCGCCGAGATCAGGAGCCTCACCGTCATCGGCGCGTGCGGCTGCGGCTCGGGATGCGGGTGCGGATGCCAGTCGGGCGGTCCGTGCCAGTGCGGCTGACGGCAGCCCCGCACGGCTGACGCCGCACCCGGCACGGCACGGCCGACGTCAACCGATCAGGCGGCCGAGGCCCCGGTACGCCGAACCGCTGCGGCCGGCACCGGTGCGTCCGCACGGCGCGGCAAGGTCTGCGACGGCACAGGGCTCCGGCGGATGAGGCCGGAGCCCCGTTCCGGCATGCGCTTCTGACGGAGGCCCGCAGCGGGCGGCTCAGCCGCTCCGCCGCTGCGGCACCCCCCGTCGCGTCCCGTCCCGGGCGTCCGCGACGGTGCCGTCCTGCTCACCGCACATGCTCGTCCGGCGCGCACCAGCCAAGACGGCTCGTCACACCGTGCCGCCGAAGAAGACCTGCACCTCCCTGATGAGCCCGTCCCGGACAGTGATCGCCTCCGTGTTGCGGTACCTGTCACCCGTCGCGAGCTCGTACTCGTAGAGGACGAGGACCAGTTCTTCGTCCGCGGGGACGACATGCAGCAGGTGCTGCTCCTTCAGCCGGTCAGCGGTCGGGAAGCACCGCTCGAAGAACGCGGCCTTGCCGAGGTGGTCGTCCTGCGGACTGGTGAACGAGAAGTCATCGGCGTAGAGAGCGAGGGCCGCCTCGCGGTCCTGTGACCTGTAGTGCCGAAACGCTGCTTCGACGACGGCTCTGGGACTGTTGACCATGCGGGCTCCTCAGCCGGACGGCACGTCCTTTCCACCACTGTACAAACACGTTCCACACGTCGTGCGAGGCCGCTGCCGAGACTGTCAGCGACTTATTCGCAGGCCACCCCGTCGCCGTCGCGGTCGAGATGCGGCGCGTAGCCGGGCTCCCACCAGTGGAGGGGCGCGGCGCCGGCGGCTCGTACTTCGTCGCAGTTCTCGTAGGAGGGCGAGGGTCCGCTCGGACGTGGCTGCGGGCCCGTCACCTCGCGTACGTCCGCCGCGACGATCGTGCCTCCGTGAACGGTGTAGGTGCCTTCGAAGAGCCGCAGCGAGCCGTCGGTCTGCGTGGCCTCCAACCCGATCGTGACGGTGTCGCCGGCCGTACCGAAGATGTGGACCGTGTCGTGGGCCGTGGTGGCGAACCCGGCGGCGAAGGCCTGGTAGGACCCCGAGAGGTTCCTGCCCCCGAGTTCCCAGGCCCGTCGGTAGTCCCGTGCGTTGATGGCGGCAAAGTAGTCGCGAACGACGGACGACTCGTCCGCGACCGCCGATGGCGCCGTCGGCCGGGAGGACCCGGGCGCCGGCGCCCGGGGCGACGTCGGCGACGCCGACGACGGCGGCTCTGGTGCCGCGGTCGTGGATCCGGTGACCGTCCTGGTCACCGTGGTCGGGGACCGCACGGGCGTGGAGTCGGTACTGCCACAGCCACTTATGCCGATCACGACGGCCAGCAGCAGCGGCGCCGCCCCCGCATGAACGAGGCGGATCACGGGCACCACCTCACGTCACGAGACTTCTCCCTCCAGACTGCGCCGCCGGCGGTCGGATCGCGAGGCGAAGCCGAACGGTCGCGCCCGGCCATGAGCATCCGAGCTCGGCTGCAGAGACGGAAGATGCCCAACTGAACTGCGGCGGAGCGGTGCCGCGTGCCGGCTGACGGGGCGACGGGGGCTGCCCGCGACGCGCTTCACGATGGCGCCCCGCTGAGTGGTGTACGGGTCCACGCACCCCGGGCGGGTCCCGGTCCGCCTCGTCTGCATCGCAGTGTCGTCACAACGCCCATGCGGCATGCGGTCGAGGTTTCCCTGGATGCGGGGACCGCTGACAGCAGGTCAGTTGAACGGACTGACCGGAGCGCCAGCGGCGGCGCAGGACCGGCTGCACAATCCCCGCGAATGCCTACCGGGGAGGCTGTCGGGCCCGCGGCGCCCAGGACAGGGCCTGCCGCCGGGCCGCGCAGTCGAGGGGTGGGGGCGACGGCGGATGCGTCGCGAGAGGACTCGGGCGCTCCGATCCGACGCCGAGGCCGGGGCTGTACGCGCTCGGAGAGGGCCCCGACCGTTGACCTGCTTCTTCGTGCCCCGGGTCTTGCCGGGGATCTTGGTGACCTGGATTTCCGCTGGTCCGAGCAGTGTTCCCGCTTCCTGAGCGATTGTCATCGGTCGTCACTGGCCGCTGGCGAGCAGCCTCGGACGGCCCGGAGACGGCCCAGACCACGGGGCCGCCCGGCGACTGATCTTGCGGCTCCCTCCTCGGACTGTTCTCGATGGGCGATCCGCCGGAAACGGGCTTACGGTCGAACGTGGGGCCGCCCTGCAAGGGAGCCCACTCGCGTCGACCCCCGTGGATCCCCCCTCACGACACCAACAGGAGACGACTGCCATGGCCACAGCATCTGAAACCCCTGTACTGGACACCATCGCCGCGATGACGGTCGACTCGGTTGAGCGGTGCGGGCTGGCTCCGGACATGCTCCTGCTCACCCGCATCGCGGCCCTCGCGGCTTCGGACGCCCCGCCGATCTCGTACATTGCCCACATCGACCCCGCCGTCCAGGCCGGCCTGACCGCCGAGCAGGTGCAGAATGTCCTTGTCGCCATCGCTCCTGTCGTGGGTACAGCCCGCGTCATGACGGCAGCCGGCAACATCGCCAAGGCCTTCGGCATCACGATCGCAGTCGCCGACGCCGAGACCCAGGGCCGCGCATAGAGATCTCGCCCGAAGTCTGCAGCTGACGGCCGTGCCCACCATCGACGCCTGGGCGCGGCCGACGGCTGAGTAGTACCGGCAAAAGCGTGTACCGCCGCCCGGATGGACCAGCCCCATGATGGCGCCGAACTCCCGTCGCCGCCGCCGGTCGCATGGCTCCCAGGACCGTCCGGGCCACTGGCCCAGAACCGTGTCACGGCAGAACCTGCGCCCCCTCAGGAGTTCGGTCCGAGCCTGTGCCGGCCCCGATCGTCGGCTGGCGCCGCGGCCGGACAAAGGCGCTGGTGTGGGCCAGCACCGCTGGATCCGTCTGAACATTTCACCGGCGAAGTTCGCTGAAACGGCAAGCGAACAGAGTTCCCCGGGCAACGCTCACAAAACGGCCCCAGTGCGGCCTCAAGCCCCCTACTCGCGACGAAATCGCAGGTAAGGGGCTTGATGAGCACCGCTTACTTCTTCTTGCCCTGACTCTTGTCGGGGATCTTGGTGAGCTGGGTCTTTGCTGGTCAGGGGCGGTGGGTTCCTGCCCCTGGTGGTCGTCGTGGGTCGTCAATGGCCACTGTCGAGCGGCCTCGGACGGCCCAGGGACGGCCCAGCTCCTCGGTCTGTGTGGGCGGTCCGCCGGCCTCAGCGCGAGGGGCGCCTCTTCGGCGGGACCGGGCCCGGGATCACATCCTTGCCAAGGTGTTCCTTGATCAGATACTTGAGTTCCGGCCCTTCCATGAGCTGGAGTCGGCCATGTTGGCGGGCAAAGTCGTGGCTGGCCCTGCCGAACCACGACGTGGTGATCAGAACCCCCTTGGCAGCACGCTTGTGCTCGACCACTCCGGCGAGCGCCTGGACGGACTCCACGCCCACGAGCTTGCTGTAGCGCTTCGCCTGAATAATGCATTCACCGTTGAAGACGGGGTCCTTGCTGACGGCCACCGCGTCGACGCCCTCGTCTTTGGACGCCTGGGTGTTCCAGGCTTCCATGCCAATCGCCTCGAAAAGTTGGCGAATCAGGTGCTCGAATTCGGTGGGTGTCAGCTTCACCAGTACGGGCCTGCTGTCCAGGCCGGCGACAACATCCATGCTGTCCATGAGCCGGTACTTCGACAGGTCGAACTCGACAATGGGGCGGATCGGTTCGAGATCGTAGGGGTTGGGAGACACCAGAGCGTTGAGTCCCCTGAGGCACTGCGCAGGATCAACCTGACTGAGACGGAGCTTCCCGAACTGCTCCCTGCTGGCGCTGAGCGTCACCAGACACGGTGAGACCTCCCGACCGGTGGCCCGGTCGATGGTTCTCACATGGCCGTTCAGGATCACGCCATTGACGACCCGGTCCGGATCGCTCGTCAGGACCTCGTGCACCGTCCTCAGAGCGACTTGAGCCAGGACGGAGGCGTAGATCTCCTTGCGCTCCTTGTCCGGACGAGGCAGCACGGTCGTCTCGTCTCGGTTCTTCACGTACCGGTAGCCCCGCGCGGTTGGAACGATCACCTCAGGCGGCAGGTGGATCTCAACAAGTACGTCACCGGTGGCAGGTCGAAAGGCGATCCTATGCTCGTGAGGGAAGCCCAATGGATACTCCGACGCATCCAGAACAGCCCCTAGATGAGCCTCGACCGCCGCGGGCTCCCCGGCTCTGTACGCCTCGCGCTGCTCGTCCAGCTTCTCGTTGAAAGCCGCCACCTCATCAAGGGCCTGCGCTTCGGCCTGGCGGTGCTCGGCACGCTTCCGCTCCAGCGTTACCAGCCGCTTCTCCTCGGCTCGCCTGTGGCGCTCTTGCGCCTCGCCGAACCGCACGCGCGCCTCGGCAACCTCAGCTTCATAGCGCTTCCTGCCAAGGCCCAAGACAGCAGCCAGACCGCCGGGCTCCGGTGGTGCGAACTCCTCCCAGCGCGGTGAAGGCTCCGGACGAGACCAAGGACGCTCGTCTAACTTTGTTGGCGTGTGAGTCCTCCGCCGGCGCTCGAAGGTCGTCGGCGGATCGCCCACCAACGCGTCACGGAGCAACTGCCCGAGCTGCTCGACCTCGTGCTCGACCCCGATCGTGCGCACCTGCGCCTGCTCGGCCTGCTGCTCCTGATACGCGGCCTTCCGCTCACGTTCCTGCCGTTTCGTGGCCGTCTCAGCGGCCTTGCGTTCCCGCTCCGCTTGTCGTGCCCGTTGCTCCTGGGCACGTCGTAGAGCTTGCTGCTGCCGCTGATAGTCGTTGCCTCGGCCGCTGCCCCGTTGCGCCACCTGTTTGCCCCTCCCCTAGCCTTACTCCGCCACAGGGCTGCATTCCCCTTCCACCTCTCAGAATCACGCAGGGCAGGGACGTCTCCTCAGCCCGACCGCACGGTGGATCGTGGACTCAAGTCGTCTGTGCCTCAACCGACGACAGTCAGCCACGATGGCGGGTTTGCCGACCGACTAGGCGCGCGTGTGCCTCGCCGCATTCCCACTGGCCTCAGCCACGCTGTCGAGGTGTCGTCGACCAGAGGAAGCGAAGACGGCCGACCGTGAGCACTCTGCCTGAGCCATCAGCTTGGGAAGCTGCGAGCACGTGCAGCCGACTGCGGTGCTGACCTGGGCGGACGGCTGGGCTGCGGCCTCGTCGGCGCCAACTGCTTTCACCGTGATTCCCCACTGTTCCCTGGTGGATCTGGTGCGGTTGTGGTGCGGTCCGCGTCATCGCACTTACTTCATCAGGAGCCCCTCT
This sequence comes from Streptomyces sp. MS06, assembly GCF_047200655.1. Lineage (NCBI taxonomy): Bacteria > Bacillati > Actinomycetota > Actinomycetes > Kitasatosporales > Streptomycetaceae > Streptomyces > Streptomyces sp. MS06. The sequence continues at coordinate 66,427 of NZ_JBJZOJ010000013.1, read as the reverse complement.
ACGCCTCGCGTGAGGTCGTGCTCAAGGCGCTCGCCACAGTTGCCTTGCCGGCTCGGCATCGGGCCGTCGGTAAGGTCGGCGGGTGATCAACATTCAGGTACGCGGAGACTCGGGAAAGCCCGTAGCGCGCGCCCAGGCCGGACTGTCGTGGACGGACCTCATTCCCGCGCTGGACCCGATGAGCTTCCCGATGCTGTGGGCCTTGAGCCCCTACGGGGATGCCATATTCAACGAGCGGCAGGTGCCGTTGCTGCTCGCGGAGCTTGATCACCTTCCCGAAGCCTACGGTGGCCCCTGGGTGATCCAGACTCGAGAGCTGTGCAATGTCGTTCAGAACGGAACACACCTATACCTCTGGTTCGTCGGCGACTGAGCGATCTTGAAAACCGACGTGGCAGCGATGTCACCGTGGGTTCAAATCCCACCGCCTCCGCAAGTGAAGGGTTCCTGACCAGGTCAAACAGTCAGGGGTCGTCGTCATGTGCACTGCCCGTCAACCACCGTGGTTCCCCGCCAGTTCCCGGCTGATCGGGCATGGGAGGGGCACGGGCCCTCCGCCCCCTGCCGTTTCCACTCATCGGTCTCGGCGGCGCATGGCTGGGCGTCCGGGCCGGCACTGACGTAGCCGTCGTAGCCCTGGCGACGCTCCTCATCTCGGTTCGCATGAGAATCAGCCGCATCTAACCGCCACGGCCCAGGGACGGCCCCGGCGCAACAACAAGCCCCCTGCCAACGGAGAACCCGCAGGCAGGGGGCTTGATCGTTACTGCTTACTTCTTCTTGCCCTGGTTCTTGACGGCCTCGATCGCGGCTGCGGCGGCCTCCGGGTCGAGGTACTTGCCGCCCGGTGTGACCGGCTTGAAGTCGGCGTCGAGCTCGTAGAACAGGGGGATGCCGGTCGGGATGTTCAGGCCCGCGATGTCGGCGTCGGAGATGCCGTCGAGGTGCTTGACCAGGGCGCGCAGGCTGTTGCCGTGGGCGGCGACGAGGACCGTGCGGCCGGTCAGCAGGTCGGGGACGATGCCGTCGTACCAGTAGGGGAGCATGCGGAACACGACGTCCTTGAGGCACTCCGTGCGGGGGCGCAGCTCCGGCGGGATCGTCGCGTAGCGCGCGTCGTCGGCCTGGGAGTACTCGGCGTCGTCGGCGAGGGCCGGCGGCGGGGTGTCGTAGGAGCGGCGCCAGAGCATGAACTGCTCCTCGCCGAACTCGGCGAGGGTCTGGGCCTTGTCCTTGCCCTGGAGGGCGCCGTAGTGGCGCTCGTTCAGGCGCCAGCTGCGGTGGACCGGGATCCAGTGGCGGTCGGCGGCTTCCAGGGCGAGCTGGGCGGTGCGGATCGCGCGCTTCTGGAGCGACGTGTGCACGACGTCGGGGAGCAGGCCGGCGTCCTTGAGCAGCTCGCCGCCGCGCGTCGCCTCCTTCTCGCCCTTCGCGTTCAGGTTGACGTCCACCCAGCCGGTGAACAGGTTCTTCTCGTTCCACTCGCTCTCGCCGTGGCGGAGCAGGATCAGCTTGTACGGTGCGTCGGCCATGCGTATGAGCGTAATCCAAGCCTTCGATCGCCCGCGCGGCCGCTCGTACAGCGGACAGCGACGGACGGACTGCAGGTGGCGGGGGGTGTCGGCGGGCGGCGATCGGCTGCCGACCGACGGTGGTGGGTTGACGGAATCTGTTAATCGAGTGGCTTCCCGCACGTCCGCTTTCGTAAGTTGTGATCACCGCTAGGGCCACTTACATGGAAGGGGCAGGCGGCACCAGGCGGCCCGCACCGGGCCGCACGGACACACCTCGGGGGTCCTCCTATGTCGCCTGCCTCACTCAGGCGTGCCGTACGCACGTCGGTCTCGGGACTCCCCCGCACCTTCTGGTGGCTGTGGACCAGCACCCTGGTCAACCGGCTGGGCGGTTTCGTCGCGACCTTCATGGCGCTGTACCTGACCCTGGACCGCGGCTACTCCGCCTCCTACGCCGGTCTCGTCGCCTCCCTGCACGGGCTGGGCGCCGTGGTCTCCGCGCTGGGGGCCGGGGTGATGGCGGACCGGCTGGGGCGGCGGCCCACGCTGCTGGTCGCCCAGGTCTCCACCGCCTGCGCGGTGGCGCTGCTCGGGTTCGTGCGCGACCCGGCGGCCATCGCGGGCGTCGCCTTCCTCGTCGGCGCCGCCTCGAACGCCTCCCGGCCGGCCGTGCAGGCCATGATGGCCGACATCGTCCGGCCGGAGGACCGGGTGCGGGCCTTCTCGCTCAACTACTGGGCGATCAACCTCGGGTTCGCCGTCTCGTCGATGGCCGCCGGTTTCATCGCCGAGTTCAGCTATCTGGCCGGCTTCCTCATCGAGGCGGGCATGACGCTGGCCTGCGCCGTGGTGGTGTACCTCAGGCTTCCGGAGTCGCGCCCCGGGAGCAGCGCGGCGGCCGGGGAGGCGGAGCCGGACGTCGGGCTCGGGACCGTACTGCGCGACGGACGGTTCATGGGGGTCGTGGGGCTGTGCTTCCTGGTGGCGCTGATCTTCCAGCAGGGTTCGGTCGGCCTGCCGGTCGCGATGGGGAACGCGGGTTTCTCACCGGCCGACTACGGTCTCGCGATCGCCGTGAACGGCGCCCTCGTCGTGGTGCTGCAGATCCCGGTCACCCGGTTCATCGAGCACCGCGATCCGCGCCGGCTGCTCGTCGTCTCCTCGGTGCTGGCCGGCTACGGCTTCGGACTCACCGCGTTCGCCGGGTCGGTCGGCGTGTTCGCGCTCACCGTCTGCGTGTGGACGCTGGCCGAGATCGTCAACGCGCCGACGCAGACGGGGCTCGTGGTCCGGCTCTCGCCCGTCCGCGGACGCGGCCGCTACCAGGGCATGTACACGCTGTCCTGGTCGGTGGCCTCGCTGGTGGCGCCGCTGATGTCGGGTGCCGTGATCGACCGGTTCGGGGCGGAGTGGCTGTGGGGGCTGTGCGCGGTCGTCGGGACGGTGGCGGGGGCGGGCTACGCCCTGCTGATGCGGAGCCTGCCGGTCGGGGAGCCGCACCCCGCGCGGCGCCCCCGGAGACCCGAACCGGCACCCGCACCGGCAGCGGCACCGGTGCCGCTGCCGGTGCCGACACCCGAACCGGCACCCGTACCGGGAACGGGAGCGGGAACAGGAGCGGCACCCGTACGGCCACCGGCACCGGGTCCCGTCGGCCCGGATCCGGTCACGGATGCATCCGCGCTCCCTTGAGCACCTTGTCCACCGCGTTCCGCGGGCCGTGCACGGCGAGCCCCACCAGGTCCAGTTCGGCGGTGGGAACCGCCCGCACGGCCGCGCGGTTGTCCCGGTCGTTGCCCGTGGAGAACAGGTCGGAGGTGAACACCGACCTGGGCAGCGCCCGCGACAGGGCGCGGCCGTGGGCTGCCGTCAGGGTCTCCCGGGTGCCCTCGAGGACCAGTACCGGCTGGCGGAACATCGGCAGGTAGGCCACCCCGCCGGCGTCCTCGTACGGCTCCCCGATCACCTCGGGCAGGTGCGTACCGAGGCCGCTGACCAGGAAGGCGGTCACGTTCAGTCGCTGCCAGGGGGCGAGGTCCGCGCGGAGCAGGACGGCGATCTTGGTGTCGAATCGGACGGGTTCGGTGCTCATGGGACGAGACTGCCGACCGTGTCGCGGCCGGGTCTTGTACGTTCTTTGCATGGCCGACGGACAGGGCCGCGACGACCGGCAGCAGGTCACCGCGTGGCGTCCCCGGGTACCGGGGGTGACCGAGGTCTTCCACGCCCGCTTCACCGAGTACGCCTACCCGATGCACGTCCACGAGGCGTGGACGCTGCTCATCGTCGACGACGGCGCCGTCCGCTACGACCTGCACCGGCACCGGCGCGGCACCCCGCACGGCACGGTCACCCTGCTGCCGCCGCACGTCCCGCACAACGGCTCGTCCGCGACGCCGGGCGGGTTCCGCAAGCGGGTGCTGTACCTGGACGGAACGGTGCTGAGCGAGGAACTCATCCCCGCCGCCGTCGACGGGCCCGACCTGCGTGATCCGCTGCTGAGGCGGCGTGTCGCGCAGGTGCACGCCGCGCTGGCGCACCCCGGGGACGAACTGGCGGCGGAGAGCCTGCTGGCGCTCGTCGGCGAACGCCTGCGCGCGCGGCTGCGGCAGCGGGCGGCCGAGGCGGCGGGCGCCGGAGCGGGGCACCGCTCCCCCGTCCTCGCCGGGCGGCTGCGGGAACTGCTCGACGCCCGGGTGACCGACGGGATCACGCTGGCGGAGGCGTCCGCGCTGCTCCAGGCGCACCCGGCCCATCTGGTGCGGGCGTTCAGCGGCGCGTACGGCATCGCCCCGCACCGGTACCTGACGTGCCGCCGGATCGACCGGGCCCGCCGGCTGCTGCTGGAGGGGTGCTCCCCCGGCGACACCGCCGCCGCGGCGGGCTTCTACGACCAGGCCCATCTCACCCGCCATTTCAGGAAGTTGGTGGGGGTCACACCGGGCCGCTACGCCGCCGGGCGGCATGGCTGAACGTGCCGGGCCTCCGTACCCTGCGGGCATGGACTGGCATGCCTGGCACGACGCGTACGACGCTCCGGACCACGCGCTCGGCCGCCGGCTCGCCCTGGTCCGGGAGCGGATCGCGCGGGCACTCGACGACGCCCCGGCGGGCCCGCTGCGTGCCGTGAGCCTCTGCGCGGGGCAGGGCCGGGACCTGATCGGGGCGCTGCGCGGGCACCCGCGGCGCGGCGACGTACGGGCCCGCCTCGTCGAACTCGACGGGCGCAACGTGCGGGTGACCCGGCAGGCGGCCCGGGCCGCCGGGCTGACCGGGGTCGACGTGGTCGCCGGGGACGCGGCGGTGACCGACCACTACATCGGTCTGGCGCCCGCCGACCTGGTCCTGCTGTGCGGTGTGCTCGGCAACCTCACGGAGGCCGACGGCGAGCGGGTCCTGGGGTACTGCACGCGGCTGTGCCGTACGGGCGGCACGCTGGTGTGGACGCGGACCCGGCACCACGAGACGAAGGTGTGCGCCCGGCTGGAGCAGCGCGGGTTCCGCCCGGTGTGGGTGTCCGCCCGGTGTGGGTGTCGGGGCCCGAGGTTCCGGACGGGGTCGGCGCGCACCGTTTCACCGGTGGGTCCCGGCCGCTGCACCGCGGTGAGCGGATGTTCACGTTCGTCGTGGGCTACGACGTCCTGCACGGGCCGGGCTACGAGGCCCCGTAGGCGCCCGGCGAGCCCCGGTGCGAAGGGCCGGTCACTCCCCCCGGGGGCGGGTGAGGTGGGCGAACGGCTCCAGGTTGCGGGTCGACTCGCCCCGGGACACCCGCCAGGCGTACTCCTTGCGGATCGCGGAGGCGAAGCCGAGTTCGAGGAGGGTGTTGAAGCTGTCGTCGGCCGCCTGCAGGACCTGGCCGAGCAGCCGGTCGACCTCCTCGGGGGTGGCGGAGGCCAGCGGGAGGCGGGCGGTGACGTAGATGTCGCCGAGCGGGTCGACGGCGTAGCCGATCCCGTAGAGCTTCAGGTTGCGTTCCAGCAGCCAGCGGTGGACGCCCGCCTCGTTCTCCTCGGGGTGGCGGATGACGAAGGCGTTCAGCGACAGGGAGTGGCGCCCCACGCGGAGCGAGACGGTCGTGGACAGCTTGCGGGTGCCGGGGAGGCCGACCACGTAGGTGCCGGGTTCGGGGCTCTCCCACTCCAGCCCGCTGTCGGCGAGCACGTCCTCGATGACCTGCGCCGCCCCGGCGCTCGCCGGGTTGCCGTGCAGCACCTTCCCGTCCGCCGCACCGGCCGCCGCGCCACCGGCCTCCGCGGTCCGGTCCGGCTCCCCGGCCCCGTCGCCCGTCGCCGCGCCGCCCTCTGCGTCAGCCCTGTCGTCAGCCATGGGCCGAGCGTACGCGACGCCGGTGGGCGTGCACGGCGGCCGTGTAGACGTCCGCGGTGGCGGCGGCCGCGGTGTCCCAGCCGAAGGCCTTCGCGTGCCGCGCGGCGGCCGCGCCCATGCGTGGCGAGAGCTGCGGCTCGTCGGCGAAGCGGGCCAGCACGCGCGCGTAGGCGGCCGGTTCGTGCCCCCGCACCAGGAAACCGGTCTCGCCGTCCCGTACCGCCACCGGCAGGCCCCCGACGGCGGCGGCGAGCACCGGGGTGCCCGCCGCCTGCGCCTCTATGGCGACCAGGCCGAAGGACTCGCTGTAGGAGGGGACCACCAGCACGGAGGCCGCCCGGAACCAGTCGGCGAGCCGGTCCTGGCCGACGGGCGGCTGGAAGCGCACGACGTCGGCGATGCCCAGGCGGGCGGCCAGCTTCTGCAGCCCCTCCGGCTTGGCGAGGCCGCTGCCGCTGGGGCCTCCGACGACCGGCACGACGACGCGGGAGCGCAGCTCGGGGCGTTCCCGGAGCAGCACGGCGACCGCACGCAGCAGTACGTCCGGTGCCTTCAGCGGCTGGATGCGGCCGGCGAACAGCGGGATCACGGCGTCCTGCGGGAGCCCCAGGCGGCGGCGCGCGGCGGCGCGGCCGTCGGTGGGGCGGAAGCGGTCGAGGTTGACGCCGGGGTGGACCACGGCGACCTTGTCCGGTTCGGCGGCGTAGTGCCGGACGAGTTCCTCGGCCTCGTCGGCGGTGTTGGCGACCAACCGGTCGGCCGCGTCGACGATCTGGGTCTCGCCGATGACGCGGGCGGCGGGCTCCGGGGTGTCGCCGGCGGCCAGGTTGGCGTTCTTGACCTTGGCCATGGTGTGCATGGCGTGCACCAGGGGGACGCCCCAGCGCTGCGCGGCGAGCCAGCCGACGTGCCCGGAGAGCCAGTAGTGGCTGTGGACGAGGTCGTAGTACCCGGGCCGGTGGCCGGCCCAGGCCTGCATCACCCCGTGGGTGAAGGCGCACAGCTGGGCCGGGAGGTCCTCCTTGGCCAGGCCCTCGTAGGGGCCCGCGTCGATGTGGCGGACCAGGACGCCGGGCGCGAGCTGGACGGCGGGCGGCAGGGTCCCGGTGGTCGCCCGGGTGAAGATCTCGACCTCGACGTTGATCGCGGCCAGGCGCTGTGCGAGCTCCACGATGTAGACGTTCATGCCGCCGGCGTCGCCGGTCCCGGGCTGGTGGAGGGGGGAGGTGTGCACGGAGAGCATCGCCACGCGGCGCGGCCGCCGGTGCAGCCTGAGCCGTGGCGCGTTCGCCGGGGAGCGACGCCCGAGCCTGCTGACGTGATGGCTCACCTGGCGTCCTCCTTGCTGCGGGCGTCCCGACCCGGGGATGGGCTTCTCCGCCACCTGCAACGCGGGAAGGGCCGATTCCCATTCCGCGGACAGGACGCTTTGCCGAACGATTACCGAACCTCGCTCAACCGTTCGATCGCAAGGTGCGTCAGGCTCACCGCCGCCCGCTCGACGGGCGGCGGGAGCCTGGTGCCCGACGGGGCGCGAGGCGGCGGAACACGGGCGGGCGGCAAGCGGGGCGGGCGGCGGGGCACCGGGTGGGCGCCAGGGCACGGGGCGGGCAGCGGTGCACGGCCGGGCGCCAGGGCACGGGGCGGGCGGCGGTGCACGGCCGGGCGCCAGGGCACGGGGCGGGCGGCGGGCGCGCGGTGTGGGCGCGGTGCGCGACAGGGCGCGCAGGGGACGGGTCCGCCCACGGCGCCCGGACCGAGGGCGCCCGGACCGAGGGCGGGCGGGCCGCCGCCGGCACCTACCCTCGTACCCATGCCGTCCCGCCGCACCGCCGCCCGCCCCGTGGGCACCGTCACCCGCGGGACGACCAACCCGAACCGGCTGCGCCGCATGGACCGCTGGATCGCCGCCGTGCACGGCGGCGAGCTGCGCCGGGCCGCCGACCCGGTGGCCGTCGACCTCGGCTACGGCGCCGCCCCCTGGACCGCGGTCGAACTGCTCGGCCGGCTGCGCACGGCCGCACCCCGCACCCGCGTGGTGGGCGTCGAGATCGAGCCGGCCCGGGTGGCGGCCGCCCGGCCCTACGAGCGCGAGGGCCTGGTGTTCCGGCACGGCGGCTTCGAGATCCCGGTGCCGGGGAGGCCGCTGCTGGTCCGTGCCGCCAACGTGCTGCGGCAGTACGAGGAGGGCGAGGTCGCCGCCGTCTGGCAGCGGCTCTGCGCGCGGCTCGCGCCGGCGTCGGACGGCACGCGCGGCGGGCTGCTCGTGGAGGGCACCTGCGACGAGATCGGGCGCCGGCACGTATGGGTGGCGCTCGGCCCCGAAGGACCCCGCACGGTCACCTTCGCGACCCGTCTGGGCTCGCTGGACCGGCCCTCGGACCTCGCGGAACGGCTCCCGAAGGCGCTCATCCACCGCAACGTCCCCGGTGAGGCGGTGCACGCCTTCCTCGGCGACTTCGACCGCGCCTGGGCGGCGGCCGCCCCCTACGCCTCGTACGGCGCCCGGCAGCGCTGGATCCGGGCCGTGCGCGACCTGAGCGCCGACTGGCCGGTGACGGACGGACCGCAGCGGTGGCGACAAGGCGAAGTGACACTGGCCTGGGAGGCGTTGGCGCCCCGCCGCTGAACACCGGCCGCCCCGGACCCGGCACCGTCCCTCGCCCCCGGCCCGCAACCGGCCGGGAACCGCACCCGCGACTCGTACGTCCCACCCGCGGGTCGCCAACCCGGCGGCCGACGGGTCGGCCGGATGAACGGGTGAGCTATGAGCGGGTGGCTGGAGGGAACTGCCTCTGTCGCTCGGCACGCGGACGTGGCACGATCCCTCAGACGTCCGCACGTTACCGGCGGTTAACAAGTTGGGGGAGAGGTATGGGCAGGGGCAGACGCGGCCTGGTCGCGGTGGCCGTGACAGTGGTCTGCGCGGTCACCGTGCTGGGCGCACCCGGCACGGCCTTCGCACACGCCGGCAACACCTCGGGCCCCGACCCATCCCCCTCGACCCCCGCCTCGGCGTCACCGACTCCCCCGCCCGACAAGGAACTCGAAGCGGTACGCGCGAGACTCGACGCGCTCTACCACCAGGCCGCCCTGGCCACCGACGCGTACAACGCCGCCGAGGAGAAGGCGCAGCGCCAGTCCGCCGAACTGGTCGAACTCGCCGGAAAGATCGTCGAGACCCGGCAGCGGCTGGACGCGCTGAAGGACCGCGCCGGCGCCGCCGCCCGCCAGCAGTACCGCACCGGCGGGCTGCCGCCCGCCGCCCGGCTGGTACTCAGCGACGACCCGCGCCAGTTCCTCGACGGTGCCAGCCTGATAGCGCAGGGCGAGCGGGCCGCCGGCGGCCTGATCGAGGAAACGGTCCGCGCCCAGCAGGACTTGAAGCAGTACTCCGCCGACGCCTCCGCCCACTGGCGTGAGCTGGAGGCGAACCGCAAGGCCAAGGCGGCCGCGAAGCAGAAGGTCGAGAAACAGGTAGCCGAGGCCGAACAGCTCGAGTCCAGGCTGGAGAAGGAGCAGCGGGAGCGCCTCGCCGAGCTGGAGCGGCAGGCCGCAGCCGAGGCGCAGACCGCCTGGCTGGACTCCGGAGCCCTGGACGAGGTCAAGGGCAAGGCGTCCACCGAGGGGGAGCAGGCCGTGCGGTACGCCACCGGGCAGCTGGGCAAACCGTACGAGTGGGGCGCCGAGGGCCCGAGGACGTACGACTGCTCCGGTCTGACCTTCCAGGCCTGGGCGCACGCCGGGCACCCCATTCCGCGCACCTCGCAGGAGCAGTGGAAGCAGCTCCACCACGTCGACGTCGCGGACATGCGTCCCGGCGACCTCGTCATCTACTTCGCCGACGCGAGCCATGTCGGCATGTACATCGGCGACGGCAAGGTCGTGCACGCCCCCCGTCCCGGACGGACGGTGACGGTCACGGGGGCGGGGTCGATGCCCATCCTCGGGGTCGTCCGGCCCGACGCGTGACCCGCGGCACACCACCGGGGCCGGCCGAACCCGCGGCACACCACCGGGGCCGGCCGAACCCGCTGCGCCCCGGCGCAGTCCCGCGCCTCGCCCCCGCCGAACGCGCGGGCCGGAGCGGGCGGCGGCACCGGCCCGCGCCCTCCGGGCGGCGGCTTCCGTGAGCCGCGCCACGTGACCCATCGCACGCCGGTCCTCCACCGGACCCCCACCTCGCGTGACGTTCGTCATCCCCCCGCAGGATCCGACCTGTCCAACTCCACCACGGAATGCGGCATATGACAGGGGCGTGCGATCGTGCGGCGTGCCCCGCACCATTCCGCTGCGGTGCCACCACCCGCTATGGTCCCCGTCGGTGGATCGAGACCCCTCGACTCCGCCATGCCCTCGGGGGGAGGGAAGGAACCCACGACGATGCCCGTACCCATACCGCGGCCGAGAGCGATACCGGCCGTGGAGAGTGGTCAGGCGCAGGCCGCCCGCCAGGACGGCCCTTCCAGGAAAGAGACCCCGCGCACGGAAGCCACGGTCGACCACAGCGCCGCCGCCACCCAGCTGACCCTGCTGCTGATCGAGGACGATCCCGGCGGCTCGCCGATCGTGCCCGAACTGCTCGACTCCAGCGGGAAGCCGATCCGGGTGCGCACCGCACGCAACCTCACCGAGGCCGAGCGGCTGCTGACCGACGACGTGCACTGCATCCTGCTCGACCTGGCGCTGTCCGCGTCCGGCCCGGCCGCCGGCGCCGCCGACTCCGGTGACGAGCTGGCCGTGCTCCGGCACGTGCTGCGGCTCGCACCCCGGCACGCCGTGCTCGCGCTCACCGCCTCCGGTGACGCCGAGCGCGGCGCCGAGGCCGTACGGGTGGGCGCCCAGGACTACCTGTTCCGGGACGAACTGGACGGGCGGCTGCTGAGCCGGGCGATCCGCTACGCGGTCGAGCGGAAACGTTCCGACACGGCCGAGCGGAAGCTCGCCGAGGGCAGGCTGCGCGCCCAGGAGAACCGGCGACTGGAGCGCGGTCTGCTGCCCACCCCCCTGCTGGACGGCTCCTCGCTGCGGTTCGCCGCCCGCTACCGGCCCGGCCGGTCCAGGGCCCTGCTCGGCGGCGACTTCTACGACACCGTCCGCACACCCGACGGCACCGTGCACGCGATGATCGGCGATGTGTGCGGGCACGGGCCGGACGAGGCCGCACTCGGCGTGGAGCTGCGCATCGCCTGGCGGGCGCTGACGCTGGCCGGCCTGTGCGGCGACGAGCTGCTCGGCACGCTGCAGCAGGTACTGGAGCACGAACGCGGCGACGACGAGATCTTCGCCACCCTCTGCACGGTCGACATCGCCCCCGACGGCCGCCGCGCCGGCCTGTGCCTGGCCGGCCACCCCGCCCCGCTGATCGCCCGGCCGGGCCGGCGGCCGCAACTGCTGCCCCACGACAACAACGGCCCCGCCCTCGGACTGCTGCCGGGCGCCCGCTGGCCGCGCACGCAGGTGGAGCTGGGCGCCCGGTGGAGCCTGATGCTCTACACCGACGGGCTGATCGAGGGCCGCGTCGGCGAGGGCCGGGAGCGGCTCGGCCAGGACGGCATGCTGGAGATGGTCGACCGGCAGCTCACGCAGGGGCTGCGCGGCGAGACGCTGCTGCAGGCCGCGGTGAGCGAGGTCCGGGAGATGAACGGCGGCGAGCTGACGGACGACGTGGCGGTGCTCCTGCTGGACCGGCTCGGCTGAACCCGCCGCAACGCCGGTCCGAAACCCCGCCGGAACGGGCGAGCGGGTCGGCCGAGCGGGTCGGCCGAGCGGGCCGGAAGCGGCCCTCCGCCCGCCGGGGGCGCAGCGGTCAGCGGCCGCCGTTCCAGGGACCGTACGGGCCGTCGCTGCTGGATCCGCGGCGGCCCCAGCCGCTGCCGCCGCTGACCTGCCGGAGCGCCGGGCGGACGTCGACGATGTAGACGATGCTCGCGATGACGCCGATGACGGGCAGGAACGAGAAGATCGAGAAGAAGAAGCTCACCGCGAGCGCCAGGGCGAGGACGATCAGCCAGAAGACCTTGTTCTGCTTGTCGGCCGCGCGGAACGCGTCCTCACGCCGGAACGCGGCGTCGAACAGCCCGAACGCGGCCAGGCCCATCAGAAGGATCTTCAAGAGCCCCAGGAACCCCGCGAAGCCCATCATCAGCATGCCGTCCACCGCCCGATCTCTCCGACTCCTGAGCTGCCACCGTACCCACTGAACGGACCGGACACCCGAAGAGTGCCCGGCCCGTCGCGCGCCTGCCTACTCGGCGGGCGGAGCGGTCTTCTTCGCGGTGCTCTTGCGCGCGGCCGGCGCCTTCTTGGCCGCGGGCTTCTTCGGGGCGGCCGCGGACCCGGTCCGCCCCGGCTTGGCCGCCGGCTCCTCCTCCGCCGCTGCCGGCTCGGCCTTCGGCTGGGCGTCCGGCTCTACGGCCACGGCGAGGTCCTCGATCTCCTCGGCCGCCTCGCCGCGCCAGGAGCGCACCGCCTGCTCGCCGTGCTCGGCGACCTTCTCGTAGGTCTCCCGGGCCTTCACCGCGTACTCGGCGGCGACGCCGACCCCGCGCAGCGCGAAGTCCTGGGCGCTCTCGCCGATCTTCTTCAGGTCGCCGTCGAGGTAGGCGACGAACTCGGTGACCCTGGTCTGGAAGGTCTCCTGCGCTTCCCTGGCACGGGTGGCGGCCCGCTCCTGGACCGCCTTCGGGTCGGTGCCGCGTACGGCCTCGAACCGGGCCGGGGCCTCCGTGCGCAACTGCTCCACGAGACCGGGCACCTTCCTGGCCTGCTGGTACGCGAGGTCGGCGGTGCCGGCGGCGAAGTAGAACGGAGTCGGGTCGCTGAGGGTCTTGCGCAGATCGTCGGTGATGGTCATGGTGATGGTCCTCCCGGGTCTCGTTTCTCGGATGAGGGTTGTGGTCGGTCCGCAGCCGACGGCCGGTCCCCTGGTCCGGTCAGCCGGCCGTCTGCTGCGGATCGCTGTCGTTCCCGCCGACCGTGCGGGTGCCCGCCGCGGCGCCGCTGCCGCCGCCGGCCACGCCGTCCGGTGCGGCACCGTCGCCGCCGTCCCGCGCGTCCGCCGCGCCACCGTCCCCGAAGCCGTTCTCCTTGCGGAACGAGTCGTACACCTGGAGCAGCACCTGCTTCTGCCGCTCGTTCAGAGCGGGATCGGCGAGGATGACCGCACGGGTCTCGATCTCCTCCCGGCCGCGCTCGGCCTCGAGGATGCCGGCGCGCACGTACAGGGTCTCCGCGGAGATGCTCAGCGCCTTGGCGACCTGCTGGAGCACCTCCGCGCTGGGCCTGCGCAGCCCGCGCTCGATCTGGCTCAGGTACGGGTTGGACACCCCGGCGGCATCGGCGAGCTGCCGCAGCGACAACTGCGCGTTGCGCCGCTGCTCGCGCAGGTACTCACCGAGGTTGCCGACGTTCAGCGATGCCATACCTCCACCATGCCGCAGCCCGCTAACTATTGCAAGCACCTGCTTGCAATAGTGCGCCGCCTGGTGTGACCGAGGTGTGACTGCTCTCGACAGTTGGTGTCCGTTCTCAGTAGATGTGGCGCGTCCCAGCGCTTCTGGCGAACGACTTGGCGGAGTCCTGGTGGAGTCCTGGCGAAGCTGGCCAGCCCGTTGTCCCGCCTCGCTGAAACCGGCGGATTCCCACTCATTCTCGTTCGCACTGTCGGGTTCTCTTTGCGTAGCGCTCTGAGCGGCTGTCCTCTCTCGTTCCAGCGGCTGGTCAGAGCCCCTGTGGATCAAAATCAAAGTGCGTATGAGCTGGTTCGCACTCGTATACTCGTGCGAGCTCATGGAGGGGGAGATGGAGACAGTGAAGCTTGCTGAGGCACTGGCAGAACGTGCGGAAGCGACGCGCCGTGTAGAACAGTTGCGAGCGCGCGTCGTCAGCAGTGCGCGGTACCAGGAGGGGGAGACGCCCGCCGAGGATGCCGCCCAGTTGCTGGCTGAGGCCGGTGAGGTGCTGAGCGCTCTGGAAACGTTGATCCGGCGGATCAACCGAACCAATGCCACCGTGGAGATGGGTTCGGACGGCACGCTCACCGATGCCCTCGCACGCCGGGATGTCCTGCGGTTGCGTCACTCCGTGGTCACCGCGGCGGCGGACGCGGCGGCGGGTAGCGGCGAGCGGGGATACGGCCGACAGCTTCGGTCCGAGCTGATGATGCTTTCCGCGCTTCCGGTGGCGGAACTGCGCGGTCAGGCGGATGTTCTCGCGCGGGAGATCCGCGAGGTCGATATACGGATCCAGCGTACGAACTGGGAGGCGCATCTGCTGGACTGAGTAGTCCAGCAGGCGGGGACGATGTGGAGCAGGTAGCAGCTTCGGAGGCGTGCACACACCGAGGGCCGGCGGTTTTCCAGCCCACTCCTGGCGCGTGAAGAGCAACGCGGGGGTTCGACTCCCCATCAACAGTGCAGCTCAGCACGGCGTACAGGTAAAGGTGCACATCGCACAGCACATCACCACGTGCAGATCCGAAGCCGTGAGGGCGGGTTCGGGGCTTTCCACATCGCAGCACCATGGACAACGGCGATCTGAGCGCAACGGGGGTGCACGAATGGCTGATCCGTACATCATCCTGAACGAGCTCGCCCAAGAGCTTCGGTCGATGTCACAGGGCATCGAGTGGTTCGAGGGCCTCTCGACTGAGGAGCAGTCCAACACCCTGCGCCTCCTGTCACATTTCTGCATTCAGGCCCGCGCCACCGCCGAGGACGGCCCGGAAAGTATCCGACGCGCCGGACTTCGCACCACGCACACACCGGCAGTTCTGATCACACTAGGGCGGATCGACCAGCAACTCGGAAAGATCGCCAGTCTCACCCCGCACGACGAGCGCCTCAAGTCATTCCGGCTACTGATCGCGGTGCTGGCCGTCGCCGACGAACGCCGACGAGAGCGCTTCTGCTTCGACGGTTGCGGCCACGCGTGGCATCGCCTGTCTGTCGACACCCCCGAAGCCTCGGCCTGATCCCTCGCGCTTTCGCGCCTACCGGACCAGTGGCCGGAGGGGAAACATCGCGCTCAGTCTCGGCAGTTTGCGCATCGCCTCGTCTTCGCATCGCACGTCCCACTGCTCGCCGCGCGGCCCTCGATTGCCGCCTACAGCGCCCTCCTCGGCTTCGACGGCTTCATAGAATGCGTCGCCGCAGTCGTCATCCGCGCGGGTGAGTAGTCCATACGCCTCCATGGCGACGTAGTCGAGAGACTCCCACTCCGGCCAGTCGTCGTTCCAGAGCTCCCGAGGGCGACCCACCAGGCACTGAACCTCTGGGGTGTCGGCCAGAGAGTCGGGATCGATCACTGCACGCACGAAGGCTTCCCGACCGATCCCCACCATCCACAGGCCGAAGTAGCAGAATCCGTCGTCCGAACACCAGCCGCCGAAGGCTGGTGACGACGCCGGACGACTACGACGCCCTACGGGATGAGTCCCACCAGAACTGAAAGACACCAGGCCACGGCCGTACCGTCCGACAGAACAAATGGGACCGTCTCAGCTCGCACTCAAGCAGGCGCAGCAGCGTCCAGATCCACTGGGCCGCCCGGCTTCCAACCCGTCCCAGCAGAACTGACAAGGCCCAGGTCAGAGACACCTCCTCGATCCAGATCTTTTGGGAACGGACAGTTGGCACTTCGCAGCCGTGGTCGGCACAGCGCGGCAGGCGTGAAGGTCGCTGCGGCCTCACTTGAGCTTCGTGGACAACACGGCGGTAGGGTCGCGCGCATGCGGGCGGGATTGGATGCGGTCGACTGGGCTGGACTGAAGCACAACTACGGGTCCGCCGAGGATGTACCCGATTTGCTCCGCCGATGCGCGGGTCCGGATCCGGACGATGCAGACGATGCCTCGTCCGAGCTGCTCAACCTGCTCTTCCATCAAGGCGGCTGGGTCTGTTCCGGCGCATCAGCCGCACTGCCCTTCGTACTGCGCCTGGCTGCGACACCACAGGTCCCGAGCCGCTGCGCGTTGCTGGAACTCGTGGCGATGCTGGCAGCGGAAGCCGGTCGAGTCGAAGCCCGGTTTCTTGATCCCGGCTGGGCACCAGCTTGGGAACAGGCCCTCCCCCAGTTGTTGGGCCTGCTCGGCGACCCAGAGCCGGAGATCCGGCGGGCCGCAGCCGACGTCCTCGGTGCCTGCGACAGCCCCGGTGAGCTGGTTCTGCCTGGGCTACTGCGGTGCTGGGAGGCCGAGGGCGATCTAGAAACTCGCCTTGAGCTGGTCCTTTCACTCGGCCAGGCGACCCTGCGCGCGCCAACCGGCGGACGTGGCACCGAGGTCGTCGGCCTGCTCCACGGTCTGCTCGGTGATCCACAGGCGCAGATACGTCTGGCAGCGGTGCACGCACTTGCCCCTACCGACCCTGGCCTGCCCGCCCGTCGGCTGGATCTCGTACTCGAATCGGTCCGGGACCCGAGCATCGAGCTGTGGCGCCACACCAGCTCGATACAAACCGGAGTACTGGGTGTCCACCATTGGACTGCGGGGCTGCTCACCGGCCCCTCCCCCGACTTCACGCTAGGCCTGCTGGCGGACCATCGCGACGACGAACAGCGGATCGCCGCCTTGGCCCAAGCCGGCAGGCTCCTGTCCCAGTGGAGCTCGCCGACCACTGCCCTCCTGCCACGTCTCGCGGCGCACCTGGACGATCCCGCCCCCGAAGCCCGATTCCGAGCGACCGAGCTGATGGCCTGCCTCGGCCCGGTGGCCACCGCCTACGCCGACGAGGTCGCCAACCTGCTCTCTGACACTGCTGCCCGCACCACACGCACACGGGAGACCGTCGGCGAGGCGGCTCTGTGGGCCCTGGCCCGCATGAACGATCCTCGCTGCCTGCCGGGCCTGATCGAACTGATCGCTGGCGCACGCTCCGGCTTCGCATCGGCTTCCGCCCACTACCCCGCCACCGACCTGCACCATGTCAGCCTCCCCGCGCTCGATGAGGTGCTGGGCTACCTCCCGGACCACGCCGAGCAACTCATTCCGTCGATCTGCGGCCGGCTCCACACCGCCGCCGACGACCGCGTACTCAACAGGCTCTGCGAGGTACTCGCGGACTGGGGGCCCACGGCAAAGGCAGCGGTTCCACAGCTCATCGGCCTGCTGGAGGACGACCGGACCTGGACTGCGGCGGCGAAGGCCCTGGCAGGAATCGGAAGGGCGGGGAACGGAGCACGAGACCTGCTCCTGTCCCGGACGCCTGCCGCAGGGCCACATACGGAACTCGCGGCTTGGGCGTACTGGAGAGTCGGCGGCGAACCGGAACCGGCCCTGGAAGCACTCGTCCGCGGCGCCGCCGAGCGAGGACGCCCCCATCCTGCCCTGCGCAAGCTGGCCGACCTCGGGCCGCATGCCGCCCCTTACGCGGACCGGCTCAGGGCGATGACCGCCGACAGCGACCCCTGGACTCGCGTGGAGGCGGCACACGCCCTGTGGGCTGCGACCGGCGATGCAGGGGCCGCTGTCCCCGTACTGACGACTGCCGTGCGGGATCTGGCTCAGGGCTCCTACCTGCCCGTCATGCTCCCCGCGCTGAACCACCTGGCCCGGCTCGGCCAGGCGGCCCGGCCCGCCGCCCTCCTCCTGCTCAACGTAGCCACACAGGACCAGCGGTTGCGTAGCAATGGCGGCTGGCGGGGCTTCGCCCAGGACGAGGACATCCGCACCGCCGTCGGCGAGCTACTCAGCGCGTCCGGTCTATCCGCGTGAGGCGGGTGGTCATGTCGGCGAGTTCCTGGACCTGCGCAGTGAAAGGCGCGATCTGGCGGATCTGGCTCGCAGGGATGTCTCCCAAGCAGTGAACGAGACCGTCGTTGGTCTTCAGCCCGAGCGCTGTCGCTGCGAACGTATAGGCGAGGCCGGGTGCCCCACCGGTATCGGCGACGTCGGTGTCGGTGCGAAAGCCGTCTCTGCGGGGACGTCCTCGTAGGGCGGCAGGCCCCGCCGCCTGAGTTCGGCATTGAGCGCCGCACCAACTTCACCCCATCCGTCCTCCGCGTCACCGAACCATTCCTCCGCGCCGACGCCCACCAGACAAACACCCATGTCGGGAAGGTATCGCGCGTATCTGACATCGATCAGTGAGCCGAAGGGCGCCCCGAGGGCCCGTGCCATCCGGGCGCCAGCCCGGTCGGCGAGGGCGAGACCCACCCGGGTCGACTCGCTCCCACAGTCCGGGCATGCCGCCCCGGCCGCCGTACTGCAGAGGTCGATGCGTATCGACTCGTAACTCACGTTGCGCGCATCAGGGAAAGCGAGCCAGAACCCGAGATTCGACAGCACCACCATGAGGGCGGCCGGGGCGGGCACCCAGCCCTGGCGTACGTTCGAACCCATGACGCGCACCCTGAGATCCCGGCTGGTGGCCCGGTGAGTGGCTGGTGGGTCTACCTGGAGGAGCGGACCCGCCGAGAGGTCGACGCCGACGTGCTGCGCGACCGCCGGCTGTCGGCGGTCAGATCCGTCTGGGAGGCGCTGCGCCCGCTGGGGGTTGGCCTGCACGAAGCCGAGCGGGTCGTCCACACGCGATACGAGGCCCTGGGCGACCGTGTGCAGCGCACGCCGCCTGATCCGCTGGACCTCCCCTCGCTCGCAGCCCGCGCCGCGGCGCTCCCAGGCCGTGTGGCAGCAGTGGAGGCGCTCTGGGACGGCGACACAGTGCACAACTGGTTCGTGCTCCTGGTCGCGGTGCTGGACGCCCCAGACGGGGAGGGCCACCTGGCGACCGTCTACCACCGATCCGACGGCCTTCCCCCTGGTGTTGCCGCCGCCGAGGCCGGCCGGACGCTGGCCTGCCACCTTCGCGTGCCCTTCCACTTCGCGTCTCCGGACGCCCCTGATGACGACGCCCCGCGTTGGAGGACGATCCAACGGTTGGCGGAAGGGCCGTGACCGGAGGGACGGGGCACGGCGACCCCGAGGAGGCCGGACGACATGGTGCCTCCCGTCATGAACATGGACTCTGGGCCGTGCCTCAGCGACCCGGAGGATCACGAGTTCTGCGACCTCGCCCGGACCTGACACCAGGCCTTAACCACCCCTGACACGTACGCCACCACCCCGGGTGGGCGGGCTGTGGCGTCCCGATCCGGGCGCCGATAGAGACCGGGATGCGGACGAGGGATGTCCTGGCCCGGACACTGTGGCCGCCACCACCGCCGCCGCACTCGGGGCCGCAGCCGGTGAGGGCCCCCTCCGCGGCCGGAGCCGGCCCGATGCAGGCAGGGGACGGAGAGCCGTCCCCTCCCGGAAATCGATGTCCCCGACGCCGGCCGCCTCGTTAGGGTCTCGGACCGATGATGCACGAGGATGAGATTCCGACCGACGCCGCGCTGGTGCGGCGACTGCTCACACACCAGTTCCCGCAATGGGCGGAGCTGCCCGTCAGCCCGGTGGACTCCGCAGGCACCGAGAACGCGATCTACCGGCTGGGTGACGAGTTGGCGGTCCGGTTGCCCCGGATGGCGGGCGCCGTCGGCCAAGTGGAGTTCGAGCGGGACTGCTTGCCGTGGCTGGCCGCGCTCCTGCCCACCGCCGTGCCCGAACCGGTGGCCGTCGGGCAGCCGGGACAGGGGTACCCCTTCCCGTGGGCGATCAACCGCTGGATCGACGGCTCGCACCCCACCACCGTGCCGGCCCGGGCCCCCGACGGCCACCGACTCGCGGGAGACCTCGGCGAGTTCGTCGCGGCGCTGCGCGGGGCCGACGCCACCGGGGCCCGCCCGGGCTACCGGAGCGTGCCGCTGCGCACCCGCGACGCCTCCGTACGGGAGTGGACCGCCAGGGCTGCGCACGACGTCGACGCCCCCGCTCTCCTCTCCGCCTGGGAACAGGCCCTCGATCAGCCGGAGTGGGACGGACCACCGATGTGGACCCACGGCGATCTCATCCCCGGCAACATCCTCGTCAACGGCGGTCGGCTCCACGCGGTGATCGACTTCGGCACTGCGGGCGTGGGCGACCCGGCCTGCGACGCCATCGCCGCCTGGACGCTGCTCAGCGCGGAGACCCGGAAGACCTTCCGCGCGGCAGCAGGATTCGACGACGCCGCCTGGGCCCGCGGACGGGGCTGGGCACTCACCTTCGTCAGCGGAATCGACTACTACCGCCGCACCAACCCCGCCATGGCCGAGTTGGGACGCCGCGCCGTCACCGAGGTCCTCGCGGAACCGGCCGGATGACACGCGCACCCGCGGTGAAGAGGAGTCTGCCGCACGGCCGGGGGACACCGGTCGGGTGGCACCCGACCCGGCCTGCCGCTCCGTCCGGGAGCCGGTGCAGCGGCCGGGGTTCCGGACCTCACCGTGCCGGTTGTCGGGTTCCGGACCTCACCGTGCCGGTTGTCGGGTTCCGGACCTGCGTTGTCCCGGTCGTCGGACGGGGGTCGGCGGTCACGGGACCGTCGGGGCGGATCGCGCCGTTTCCTACACTCGCGGGGTGAACAACTACACGTGCACCTACTGCGGCACCGTCGGCCTGATGGAGGGTTTCGTCGAGGACGCGGGTGAGAACTCGCGGGGCTACGCGCGCTGGATCGAGGGTGCCCTGGAGCGGGGGGTTTTCGGGGGTGCCAAGCGGATGGGCCGCCCCCGGCGGCGGATAGAGGCGTTCCGCTGCCCCAAATGCGGGCACCTCGAGTTGTTCGCCACCGAGGCGGTGTAGTCGCCCCTCGCGGCCGCCTCGGGGTCGGCCCTCCCGCGGCGGTTTCGCCGGGAGGGGCGGCGGTGCGGCTGCCGCCCCGCCGGGAGGGGCGGCGGTGCGACTGCGCCGTGCCCCGCGAAACCGTGGCAAGCCGGTGGTGCCGGTGGTGCCGGGCTCGGCGGTCAGGACGGCTGGACCCGATCGAAGAGGGCGAGGGCCTCGGCGGGGTCCGGGCTCACGAGGCGCTCCAGACCGGCCGTCGTGATCTCCGCCCATCTGCGGGCCCGCGCCCACATCCGTTCCTCGAAGGCGCGGACGGCCTGGTCCGGATCCCCGGGGCCGGTGGCGACGGCCTCGGCGAGTTCGGCGCCCTCCAGCATCGCGAGGTTCGCGCCCGCCCCCAGCGGGGGCATCAGGTGGGCGGCGTCGCCCAGCAGCGTCACCCCGGGGACATGGGCCCAGGTGTGGGACACGGGCAGGACGTAAAGGGGGCGGTGGACGAAAGCGGTGCTGTGGCGGAGGAGGTCGAGAACGGGGGCGGCCCAGCCGTCGAAGAGGGCCAGAAGGTTCGCCCGCAGGGCCCCGGCGTCGGCCGGGTCCAGGTGGGTGTGCCAGTCCAGCGGCGCGCGGAACTGGGCGTACACCTTGACGTGGCCCCCGCTGTTGCGCTGGGCGACGAGGGCGCGGTTCACGCCGTACACGGCCACGGAACCGTCGCCGACCAACCGGGCGAGGTCGGGGTGGTGGGTGTCGACGTCGTTCAGGGAGGTCTCGACCAGGGTGACGCCGGTGTACTGCGGTGTCACCGGCGAGACCGCGGGCCGGACCCGGGACCAGGCGCCGTCCGCACCGACCACGAGGTCGAAGGCCTCTTGCCGCCCGTCCGCGAAACGGACCAGTACGCCGTCCCCGGTCCCCGGCACCACCTGGGTCACGGCCTGCCCCCACCGGACCTCGAGTTCGCCGAGCAGCAGGTCACGGAGTTGACCGCGGTCGATCTCGGGATTGGCCCGGTCGTCCGGGCGGGGGCGCCAGTCGCGGAGTACGGTCCCGTCCGTGTCCAGGATGCGCATGGCCTGCCCCTCGGGGCGGGACAGCGCCTGGAACTCCGCCAGCAGCCCCGCCTTGTCCAGCGCGAGTTGGCCCAGTCCTTCGTGCAGGTCCAGCGTGCCGCCCTGGGGGCGCGTGTCGGGGGCGGGATCGCGTTCGAGGACGGCGGTGGGGAAGCCGTGGCGGTGCAGTACCCGGGCGAAGGCCAGGCCGGCGGGGCCGCCCCCGACCACGGCGATACGTTGTCTCATGTCGATACACTGTATTTCCTTCAGACGATGCCTCGCAGCAGAACGGTGTGGCCATGACTGTGTGGGACCGGCCGGAGCCGCCGCCTCGCCCCGTACCGCTCGACCGGGAGCGGATCGTCGCCGCCGCCGTCGCTCTGGCCGACGAGGGCGGGCTGGAGGCGGTGACGGTGCGCAAGGTCGCGGCCCGGCTGAACGCCGGCCCGATGCGGCTGTACGGGTACCTCTCCACCAAGGAGGAGTTGTTCGACCTCATGCTCGACGAGGTCCAGGCCGAGATCCTCCCCCGGGAGCCGCCCCGTGACTGGCGGGAGGCCCTGCGCGTCCTCGCCCACCGCACCCGGCAGGCCGCTCTCCGCCACGAATGGCTGGCCGACCTGCTCGGCGGCCGCCCGGCCCTGGGCCCGAACGGCCTCGCCGTGACCGAGGCCACGCTGGCCGCGCTCGACGGCCTCGCCGACGTCGACACCGTCATGCGCGCCGCGGAGACCGTCAGCGCCTACTCCATCGGCGCGATCAGGCGGGAGATCGCGCACCTGCGGGCCGAGCGCGCCACGGGCCTGTCCGAGCGCGACTGGCAGCGCGACCGCGGCCCGCATGTGACGAGCATGCTGGCCACGGGCCGCTTCCCGGCACTGTCCAGGGCCGTGCACGACGGCACGGACGTGGACGCCGGGACCTCCTTCGCCACCGGCCTGGACTGGGTCCTCGATGCCGTGGCGGCCCGGCTGACCCTGCCGGCGGAGTGACGCCCGGCTGCCGTTCGGTCCCGCCCCGGCAGCACGGACAGGGCCCGCCTCGAAGACACCTCACCGCGTGGAGGTCTCCGTCTTCCCGAGCGTGTCGGGCAGGGGCGCGCTGTCCCGGACGGCGGCCTCCCCCGGCCGGTTGGAGGAGCTTGACCGGATGCATGGGACGGCATAGCGTGACCGCCCGTTCGACACGGGGGGTACTCCCCCGCCCGGTCGGCGGGGGCCGCGGACGCGGAGATGCACGAGTGGGGCGGGCGACGGCGAGGGGCGAGGGGCGAGGGCTTGGACGCGACTGATGACGGACGGGGTTCCGAGAACTCCGCGCGTGCCGAGCGCGAGGCTGTGCTGGAGGCGGCCCGGCTCCTGGCCCGCTACCGCAGAACCGCCGCCCGGCGCAATCGCATCGCGCTGGTCTGCGTGGGCCTGGCGATGGGGCTGACCGTGTTCGCGGTCGCCTACGTGCTTCTCTAGGCTCCGCTCCGGGCTCCGCCCGAGTGAGGCGCCGGTGCGGCGACAGGAGATCCCCTCGAGGTGGCGGGGAACCCTTCGCGTCCGGTGAGAGCATGCCGGAACGCTCCGCTTCAAAAGGCATCGGAGAGCGACCCGGATCCCTCAACTCACCGCAGTGAGCGCCCGAGGAAGGGTCCGACGGGGGCGTCCCAGCGGGAACACGGGTGTCGCAGTCGCACCATGCGTGCCGGCCGGGCCCGAATCCCTTCTCGCCCGGCCGATCCGGGGCATCCCCCACCGCGATGCCCCCACCAGGACGCCCCCACCTCGATGCCCCCAGCGGGACGCCCCGGACCGGGAAGCATCCGGCCGCGGCTCGCGTCCGGAGTCCGGCAGGCCTGTCAGGAGACCTGCGGAGCGGGCGGGGAAGCCGGTTGACCTTCACCTTGGGGCAGGCCCCAGCATCGGTGGTGCCGGGCGACGGGCCCGGCATGAGGAGGAACAGGTATGGGGTTGCTGACCATCGGGGCGTTCGCGAAGGCGTCCCGGCTGTCACCGAAGGCACTGCGTCTCTACGACGAGCTCGGCCTGCTGCCCCCCGCACGTGTCGACCCGGTGACCGGCTACCGCCTCTACGCACCCGACCAACTGGAGCAGGCCCGGCTGGTCGCCTGGCTGCGCCGGCTGGGGATGCCGCTGGCCCGCATCCAGCACGTCTGCACGCTGGAGGCGGCGACGGCGGCCGGGGAGATCCGCGCCTTCTGGGCCCAGGTCGAGGCCGACACCGCCGCACGACGGGACCTGGCCTCCTTCCTCATCGACCACCTCTGCCGGAAGGACCCCGCCGTGTCGTCGACCGCCACCACACCCCTCGGAATCCGCTACGCCGCCCTGTCCGACGCGGGCCTCGTCCGCGAGAGCAACCAGGACACCGCCTACGCCGGGACCCGTCTGCTCGCCGTCGCCGACGGCTTCGGCAGCCGAGGAGCCCCCGCCAGCGCGGCGGCCGTCGAGGCGCTCAAGCACCTCGAGACCGACGGCATCCCGGCGGGCAACCTCCTGCACGTCCTCGAGGACGCGATCGAACAGGCCGAACAGGCCGTGCACGGCGTCGCCGGGACCGGTTCCCCGTCCGAAGAGGCCGGCACCACGCTCACCGCGATGCTCTGGACCGGCTCCCAACTCGCCCTCGTCCACATCGGCGACTCCCGCGTCCACCTGCTGCGCGACGGTGAGCTGTTCCAGATCACCCACGACCACACGATGGTGCAGTCGATGGTCGACGAGGGGCGCCTGAGCCCGGAGGAGGCCGCGTCCCATCCGCAGCGGTCGCTGCTGGTACGGGCCCTGGGCCGGGGTGCCGACGCCACGCCCGACCTGCGTCTGCACGACGCCCGGCCGTCGGACCGGTACCTGCTCTGCTCCGACGGCCTGTCAACCGTCGTGCCGGCCGGGGAGATCCACCGGGTGCTCTCCGAGATCCGGGAGCCCGAGCAGGCGGTCCGCGAACTGATCACCCTCGCCAACGGCGGCGGCGGCCCCGACAACGTCAGCTGCGTGGTGGCCGACGTCGTGGAACTCGAGCAGTAGGGGCGGGCGGTATGCACTTCACGTTGCCGCACATCCGCTCCGGGGAACTGATCCGCGACGCCGACGAGTACCGCCTCGCCCGACAGGCCGGGAGAGCCGGGCCGTCTCCCCGGTCCGTGCCGGACAGGGCGTCGCGACCGCCCCGGCGGCGCCTGCCGGCCCGGCTGCGCAGGTGGAACCCGTGCCGGATGCGCGACCGCCGGGGCGACAACCGTGCCGGATGCACGACGGACGGTAGCCACGCCGGATGCGCGACGGCCGGGGCGGTGGTCACGCCGGGTACGTGACCGCCGGGGCGGTGGTCACGCCCGGTACGTGACCGCCGGGGCGGCGGAACGCACACCAACCGATCCACCGGACGGGACGCCCCGCCCGGACCTCCGCGCCGGTACGGGTACGGCGTCCCGGAGAGCGCAACGCCGAGCGGTGCGGCCGTTCACGGCTCCGGGCGGGCCGCGCCCTCGACGTGGGCGCCCTCGGCGTGGGCGCCCTCGGCGTGGGCGCCCTCGGCGTGGGCGTCCTCCGTGGCCGCCCAGGCCGACAGCAGCCGGAGGGCGTCGTGTTCGGGGGTGTGGGGCGCCGCGCTGTAGGCGGTGAGGGTGAGGCCGGGCTGGGCGGGCAGTTCCATGGCGTCGAAGTCGAGTCGGAGTTCGCCGACCGCGGGGTGCCGGAACGGCTTGCTGCCGGTGTGGTGCAGCCGCACGTTGTGCCTGGCCCACGCGGTGCGGAACTCATCGCTCCGGGTGACGAGTTCACCGATGAGGCCGGTCAGTTCGCCGTCGTGGGGTGCGCGGCCGGCTTCGGTGCGCAGCAGCGAGACGGTGGTGTTGAGGGCTGCCTCCCAGTCGGGGAAGAAGTCGCGTCCGGCGGGGTCGAGGAACTGGAACCGGGCGATGTTGACCGGGCCCTGGCCGCCGCCCGTGAACAGCGGCGCGTACAGGGCCCGGCCGAGGCGGTTGGTGGCGAGGATGTCGAGTCGGCCGTTGCGGATGAAGGCGGGGCTCTCGGTCATGGAGTCCAGGACGCGCAGCACGCTGCCGGGCAGGGGACCGCGGGCGCGCCCGGCCCTGCGGGCGGGGCGCCTGGCGACGGCGCGGGCCAGGTCGTGGAGGTGGGCGCGCTCGGCGTCGTCGAGCTGGAGGGCGTTCGCGACGGCGTCGAGGACCTCCTCCGAGGCCCCGGCGAGGTTTCCCCGCTCCAGGCGGACGTAGTAGTCGACGCTGACCCCGGCGAGCAGGGCGACCTCCTCGCGGCGCAGCCCGGGCACCCGCCGGTTCCCGCCGAAGGCGGGCAGTCCGGCCTGCTGCGGAGTGATCTTCGCGCGGCGGGACGCGAGGAAGGCGCGGATGTCGCTCTTGGTGTCCACACGACCAGGCTAGGGCGCTTGCCGCGGACGTGGGGGGTCCTGTCGGTACCTGTGACGGCGGGACCTTCCGCGCCTGCTTGACCTGCGGTTTCCTCGGCGGCTCGGCTACCACCCGGACAGGGCCCCGGGGAACGGGCTGAGCGTCGAGGAGCTGTCCGAGGCGATCACCGAAGGACCCCTCCGCCCAGCCGTCGACCGGCGGTGCGGCAGGCGCACTGCGGCACCGTGCCGGCTGGGACCGCCCGGTACGCCGGCTCAGCCGGCCGCCTCGTCACCGACCCGGTGCTCCGCGCTCCCCGCGGAGGCTGCCGTTTCGGAAGGCGTCCCGGGGCCGGTGCGCAGGGTGCGTACCTGCGGCGAGAGCAGGGCGGCCGTGGTGGCCAGGACGACCAGGCCCGCGCAGCCGGCCAGGGCCGTACCGGTACCGACGGCGGCGGCGACGGGTCCGGCGACGAGCAGGCCGAGCGGGGCGAAGGCCAGGGAGCCGAACCAGTCGTAGGAGCTGACGCGGGACAGGGCCCGCTCGGGGATCTCCCGCTGGACGGTGGTGACCCACAGCACGCCGAAGACGTCGCCCGCGATCCCGGCACCGAACATGGCCGTGGCGGTCAGCCACACGGGAGCCGCGGCGCCCAGCAGGGCGATCGGTACGGCGGCCGGATAGGTGCACAGCACGGCCACCAGCACGGGACGTTTCACCCGCACCCGGGCGGCGAGTCCCGCACCGGCGACGGTGCCCACCGCCTGTGCCGCGACGATGACCGACCACGCCCGCGCCCCGCCGAGGTGCTGGTCGGCCGTCAGGGGGCCGAGCACTCCCACGTTGGCGTTGAGCGCCGCGACGACGACCGCGTACTGGGCGACGACCACCCACAGCCACTGCCGGGAGGCGAACTCCTGCCAGCCCTCCTTCAGTTCGGCCCATCCCGAGGCTCGCCCGCGCGGTCGCGCGGCCACCCGCAGCCGGGAGGTCAGCGCGGCGCTGACGGCGAAGGACGCCGCGTTGAGCGCGAGCGCCCACCCCGCCCCCACCAGCGCCACCGTGGCGCCGGACAGTGCCAGGCCCAGCAGCAGGGAGCCGTTGGTGCCGACCCGCAGCAGCCCGTTGGCCCGCTGCAGGCGTTCCGCGGGCACGATCAACGGCACGAGCCCGTCCAGCGCGGGGGCGAACAGCGCGGTCGCCGTTCCGGCCGCCACCGCCAGCAGGCACATCGCCGGCAGCGGCGCGTGACCGGTCAGCACCATGACGGCCAGACCCGTGTACGCCGCGGCCCCCAGCACGTCGGCCAGGACCATCAGCACCGACCGCGGGAAGCGGTCCGCGATCACTCCGCCCGCCAGGACGAACACCAGCTGGGGCAGGGCCTGGCAGGCCAGCACCAGCGACAGCCGTCCGGGGCCGGCTCCCGGCAGGGCGAGTACCGCGAACGCCAGCGCCACCCGTGCGAAGCCGTTGCCCAGGACCGAGACGACCCGTGCGCAGACGAGCAGGACGAACCGTCGGTCGCGCCACAGCGGCGCCCGGGACGAGGAACCTGTCACAGCCGGGCACCCTACTGCGGCCGAGCCCGGCGTACCGGGGGCGTCCCGGAAGAGCGCCGGCACGGGCGGGCTGCCGGGAAACCGGGTGACGCCGAGCCCGCGCCGGGCCTACCGTTCGGCTCGTGATCCTTCCGAACGGCGGCGGACGGGGTGAGCACTCCCCCGGCGGCGAAATCGACGTGCGCAGGCGAAACCGGTGGGTGCGCCCCGCTCCCGGGCGTCCCTGAACCGCGCATGGACCTCTCGGACGACGGCCCGGAACCGGCTCCCGAACTGCAGGACGCCGACAACAACTTGTGCGGCCACCTGCGGGGTCTCGGCGTCTCCGCGCTGGCCGAGCTCTTCGTCAGGGCCGGCTGGAGGTCACGGTCGTCGTCCTGGGACGCGTACGAAGTCGAGACGGCCCGGTGCCGGATCGAGTTGGACCCGGTCGCCGGGGACGGCATCCTGCTGAACGGGGTCATCGCCCCCGACAGGCTCGACGCCCTGGCGATGCTGATCTCGCGGTTCGGGGCGGGCGTCACCCTCGAGCTGTACGACGAGGACGGCACCCTGCACCGCCGGGTCGTCGTCTGACCGCCTGCGCCGATGCCCGGACACCACCACCGGGCCGGCGTGGTGCCCGCAAGGGGCGGGCCGGGGGCCGGCCGGGCGCGGCCGCGCCCGATCGACCCGGCCGGGCGCGGCCGGGTCGATCGGGGCCCGGATATCCGTTTGCCGCCGGCCGGTGCGGGCGGATAGGAAGCACGCATGCTCAGAGGCAGTGAAGTCGGGCTCAGGGCCCGGCACGAGGAGGACATCCCGATCCTGCGGGCCGAACTCTACGACGACGTGGTCAACTCCTCGCGATCCGAGGGCGGGCCCTGGCGGCCGATCACGCCCGGCTCGGCGGATCCCCGGCTCGTGGTGGACGACAAGGAGCAGGGCAGCGTCCAGTTCTCCGTGGTGGAGCTGGGCGGTGGCACGCTGGTCGGCACCGCGGTGCTGTGGGGCATCGACAACCACAACCGGTCCGCGCACATCGGGCTGGGGCTGCTGCCGTCCTGCCGCGGCAAGGGCTACGGCACCGACGTGGTCGCGGTGCTGTGCCACTACGGCTTCGCCGTGCGCGGGCTGCAGCGGCTGCAGATCGAGACGCTGTCGGACAACGCCGCGATGCTGCGCTCCGCCGAACACAACGGCTTCGTCCGCGAGGGCGTGCTGCGCTCCTCGGCCTGGGTGCTGGGCGAGTTCCTGGACGAGGTGCTGCTCGGACTGCTCGCCCGGGACTGGGAGCCGGACGCGCACCGGTCGGTCCGTGCGGGAGCCGGGGAGGTTCCCGCCGGGGAGCCGAGCGGCGCGTAGTCGGCCTCGCCCCCGAGCGGCGCCGGGCGGAGGCGCGCGCCGCGGAGGCGCGCGCCGCGGAGGCGGGGAACGGGCCGGCAGGAACGGCGCGACGGTGCTGTACGGTCTCCGCTGTGGTCAGTGCGTTCGATGTTGCCGCGGCCCTTCGAGGCGGGGCGGTCGACCGGCGGCGGGTCTGGGACTTCGTCCGGGATTTCGCGGCGGCCTGGTCGGCTCCGCTGGACGACGCCTCGGGCACTGCGGAGGAGGAGTTGGCGGGCGCCGAGGCGGCTCTCGGGCTGCGTCTGCCGGCAGCACTGCGGGAGGGCTACGCACTGCTCGGCACGGCACGGCGCGACCTCACGGGCAACCAGGATCCGCTGCGGCCGCCCGCCATGCTCCAGGTGTCCGAGGAGTGCGGTGGCGTGCTGGTCTTCCGCACCGAGAACCAGGGGTGCGCCGACTGGGGTGTGCGGCTGGGGGACCTGGACCAGGACGACCCACCGGTGTTCGTGCGCTCCGGGGACCGCTGGCTGCCGTTCCTGGAGCGGGTGTCCCTCGCCTGGGTGGAGCTCGTCCTGAGCGAGACGCTGCTGGGGCAGGGGCCGTTCCGGGACGCCCGCGCGCTGCCCACGGAGCTGATCCGCTCCCTGCCGGAGCGGTTCGCCCGCGTGGAACTCCCCGACCACCCGATGTGGACCGGCGGGGAGCAGTCGCCTGCGCGCTGGTTCTCCGCGCCGGGGAAGCTCCTGCGGTTGGAGGGGCAGGGCGACGGAAGCTGGCTGCACGTGCGGGGTCGGACGGCCGCCGACCTGGCCGCGATCCACACGGCCCTGCCCGGCTCCTGGAGGATCGGGCCCTCCGCCCCGCCGCGGCCCGGCACGGCCGGCCGAGCGCCCGCGGCGGACGAACCGGGCGGTGTACGGCCCGGCGCCGAGGCGGACGGCACGACCGTGCGACGCAGCAACCGCCGTCGGCACACACCCCGTTGAGGCGGTGCACCCGCCGCCGGCACACACCCCGTTGAGGCGGTGCACCCGCCGCCGGCACACACCCCGTTGAGGCGGTGCACCCGCCGCCGGCACACACCCCGTTGAGGCGGTGCACCCGCCGCCGGCGCACTCGCCGGTGAGGCGGTGCAGCACTCCCCGGCGGGCCGAGCCGGCGGACCCGGCGGCCGAGGCACCCAGGCGCGGCCGGGGTGGCGCACGGCGGAGGTCAGCCCGCGTCGGTGCCGTACAGGTGGGAGGCGGCCACCGCCTGTGCCGCGCCGCACGACCTGCTCTGCGCCGTATCGGGTGTCACGGGGAGAGGCTGAGGTCCGAGGTGATGGTTTCCCAGAGGGCGTCGAACCACTTCTGCGACTCGTCGACGAAGGCGGCGTCCCGGCCGCCGGAGCGGCGGTCGAAGAAGAACAGCAGCCACTGGCTGCCGAGCACGTCGAACATGTCCAGGGTCAGGCTCTGCCACTCCTCCTCGCGCCGGGTGACCAGGTAGTGCCCGAACAGCGCCTCCGCGCCGTTGAGCAGGTACAGCTTCATCGGCGGGGTGAAGGGCAGCGCCCGGAAGGCCACCCGCACGTCGATGCCGTGGGTCGCGCGCAGGGACAGCAGTTGGTGTTCGATGACCTGGCCCTGGGCGTTCCGCATCGCCAGCCAGCGCTGGTGGACCGGGTCGTCGCCGGTGGTGGTGGTGGTCTCCACCGGCACCGGGAAGGCGAGGTCGATGTCGTCGGAGGGCAGCAGGATCCGCAGGGCGACGGATCGGGGCCGGATGCTGCCCCGGTGGATCAGACGGAGCGGCTCGCCGAGGGCGACCATCAGGGTTTCGGCGGTGTGGCACACGACGTCGATCCGCACCCGTTCCGCCGTGAATGCCTCGGCGAGCCGGGGGGCGAGGCCGACCATGGTCGGCTGCGGCCGGTCGAGGGAGGGTGGTGCGGGCTCGGCGATCCTGGGTGGGCTGCCCTTGCTGACGTGCGTGAGCAGTCCGTCGTCCTGGAGCGCGCGCAGCGCCTGGCGGACCGCGCCGCGCTCGACACCGAACTCCCCGGCGATCTCGGCCTGATCCTGGTGATGCTGCTCGCCCAGTCCGGCTGACCCGGGGAACGGTCCGGCGGGCTTCCTTCCGGAGGGGAGCCGGGAGCCCGGCCGGCCCGTCACCGGCGCGCGGGGACGACCGCCGCGCAGGGACGACAACTCCACACCGAGCACCTCGGAGCGGTCCGCCACGGACGACGGACCGGTCCCCGGCGAAGGGAGCGGCAGTCAGAACATGTCCGGGCACCAAGGCCGCCTGGACGTACGCAGCAGGGCGTCGGCCGAACGGGCGGCGCCCGCTCGTTCCTCCTGCACCGTGCCCAGCGCCGCCAACCGCACCGCCGACTCGTCGCCGAGCCAGAGCCGTGCGAGCTGCCCCGCCTCCAGCACCAGGTCGGCGCTCCGCGTGGTCGGCGCGCAGGAGGCCCCGTCCGCCGACGCCCGCAGCAGATAGCGCCCCCCGGTGAACCCGCCCGGGTCCACGACGTCCAGCACCAGTTCCCCGTCGCCCGCGTACGTCCGCGCCTCCATGGCCCGTACGACGTCCAGCAGCCGCACCCACAGCCAGTCCGCCTGGCTGGTGATCTGCGCCGCCCGCGGGTCGGGCAGGTACAGCGGCAGCAGGTCGTCGGGGGCCCGCGAGCCGCTCCTGACCCGCACGATCCAGTCGATCGAGCACAGGTACCGCCACAGGGCGCGCTCGGCGTCCGGCGTCACCGCGATCAGCCAGTTCACCGTGGCCGTGTTCTGCGGCTGCTTGGCGTCGCCCCACCGGTCGTCGCACCGGTAGGACACCATCCCCTCGACCTGTCCGGCGGCCGAGCGGTACACGGCGAAGTACGGCTCCTTCCAGGACGTCTCGAACCGCACCGAGCCGGTGCTCAGCTGCCACCACAGATCGGACCGGCTGACCGCGCCCGGCTGGACGCGGCGCAGCCGCTCGTGCAGCTCGGGACCCGTCTTGCGCACCTCGGCGCCGTCCACCAGGTCGATCCGGGAGCCGTCCCCCGGGCCCGAACCGCGCGGGTCGAGCCCGGCGCGCGGCACGTCGACCGTCCACTCCGCCATGGCGGTCGCGGGCCCGAAACCGTACCGGCCGTAGATCGGGTACTCGGCGGCGATGAGCGTCGCGAGGACGTCCCCGCGCTCCTTCGCCTCCGCGAGGTCCCTGCCGATCATGCGGGTGAGCAGCCCGCGGCGGCGGTGGGTGGCCGTGACCGTGACGGAGGAGACGGCGTTCCCGGGGACGGGCGTGCCGCCGACGGCCGTGACCTCCTGGTCGAAGGAGCGGTACGTGGCGACGCAGCGGTCGCCGTCGAAGGCGCCCAGCAGGCGCACCGCGGCGAGCTGGCGGCGGCGCGCCTCGACGATCTCCGGCGGGTCGGTGGGGGCCCGCAGGAATCCGGTGTTCACGGCGCGCAGCCAGTCCGGGTACTCGGCTTCGGTGACCGGGCGGACGTCGATGTCGGCGGCAGGGCTGATCATGAAGTCACGGTAGGCCTCCCGCGCGGAGGGTGTCGCGGGGTTTTCCGCCGACCGCGCACGCCCGGTCCCGGCCCGCCCGTGGCCCCACAGCCCCGTAGCCCCGTAGCCCCGCGGCGACCGGTTCCGGCCCGCCCGGCCGCGTCGCCCGGTGGTCCGGCACCGCCGGGTCCCGACGCCGAAGGCTGGCGGGCCCCGACCGGGACCCGAGCCGGTTCGGAGCCGACCGAGGCGGTCCAGGAGAACCGGCCGAGGCGGTTCGGAAGCCGACCGAGGCTGTCCAGGGAAGCGGCCGAGCCGGTTCGGAGGCCGGCGGGGCCGGCGGGGGACGGCGGGGGACGGCGGGGGACGGCGGAGGACGGCGGAGGACGGCGGAGGACGGCGGAGGACGGTCCAGGAACCTCCCGGGCCTCCGGGGTGTCACACCAGCAGGTCGTCGACCTGCGCCTCTCCCTCACGGTAGCGGCGGGCGATCTCCGCGCTGCAGTCGTCCGCCGTCCGCTGCAACCGCTGGCGTCGCCGGGAGACCTGCTGCTCGAAGCGGACCAGGCGCGCCATGCCCGCGTGCAGCTCGGTGTCGGTGCGGGCGCCCAGGTCGGACAGGTCCACCTCGGCGAGCATGTCGGCGGCCAGCCTGCGGTACTCCTCGTTGTGCGGGGTGCCCACGGTGACGTGGCGGGCGGAGGAACGCTGCCGGGCCGGCGCGTCGGCGAGGATCTCCGACAGCCGCTCCACCACCGAGGGCTTCCCCACGGCCACCACGGCCGTCGGCCCGCGCCGAGCGAGTTCGGCGCGCAGGATGTCGATCCGGCCCTGGAGCAGCCGCCGCACGTAGCTGAGATCGGCCTCGTCGCGCTGCGCGTCCCGGCGCAGGGTGCGCAGTTCGGGCAGGCTCTGGGCGGTCAGGTCGTGCTCGGGCGGTTCGGCGGGCGGCGGGCTGCCGGTGCGCTGTGCGGGCGGCCGGGCGACGGCTGCCCGCTCGTCCCCGCGGGTCGGCGAGGCGGCCCCGGGCTGCCGCCCGGTACTCGGTGTGCTCATGTACTTCTACGTCCCCTCGACCTGTGTAGGGCAGCATCGTGCCACCCCGGGTGGCCGCTATGTGACCGAGTGCCCCCGAACGGCCCAGATGGGCGGGTTGAGGAGACGGGAACAGGCCTTCTGCGGGCCTGCCCCGGAGGTCTATCGGCCGCCCGGCATGATGGTCGTATGCGTGCAGTGGTGCAGAGGGTGGACGGCGCGAGCGTCGTCGTGGACGGCGAGACGGTCGGGGAGATCAAGGGCGAGGGCCTGTGCGTCCTGGTGGGGGTGACCCACGAGGACACCCCGGAGACGGCGGCCCGGCTCGCCCGCAAACTGTGGTCGGTGCGGATCCTCCAGGACGAGAGGTCGTGCAGCGACGTCGACGCCCCGCTCCTCGTCGTCAGCCAGTTCACCCTCTACGGAGACGCCCGCAAGGGCCGCCGCCCCACCTGGAACGCGGCCGCGCCCGGCGATGTCGCCGAGCCGCTGGTCGACGAGGTCGTGGCGCGGCTCCGGGCGCTGGGGGCCACGGTGGAGACGGGCCGGTTCGGCGCGCGGATGCGCGTGTCGCTGGCCAACGACGGCCCGTTCACCGTGCTGCTGGAGGTCTGAGGGGGACGCCTCGGAACGGGAGGGCCCGGGCGGGCGGGATCCTGCGGTTCCGCCCGGGCGGGCGGGACCCTACGGTTCCACGACGGTCTCCTGTGCCGCCGCCGTGCCGTCGGCCAGCAGCCGCGCGTCCACCGGAACGTTCCGCTTGACCAGTGCCAGGGCGACCGGGCCGAGTTCGTGGTGGCGGACGGAGGTGGTGACGAAGCCGACCTTGCGGCCCTCGGAACCCTCGTCGGCGAGGTGCAGTTCCGTGCCGTGCGCGGGCAGGTGCACCTCGCTCCCGTCGAGGTGGAGGAAGACCAGGCGGCGCGGCGGCTTGCCCAGGTTCTGCACCCGGGCGACCGTCTCCTGGCCGCGGTAGCAGCCCTTCTGCAGGTGCACCGCGGTGCCGATCCAGCCCAGCTCGTGCGGGATGGTGCGGTGGTCGGTCTCGAAGCCGAGGCGCGGGCGGTGCTGCTCCACCCGCAGCGCCTCGTGGGCGAGCAGCCCGGCGGGCGGGCCCGCCTGCTCGGCGAAGGACTCCAGCCGCTCGCGGGGGAGGAAGACGTCACGGCCGTACGCCGTCTCGCGGACGACGGCGTCCTCGGGTACCTCGGCGATGGAGCCGGCGGGCAGGTGCACCACCGCGAACGCGTCGGTGCGGTCGGCGACCTCCACCCGGTAGAAGAACTTCATCGACTCCAGGTACGCGATCAGCGCCTCCTGGGTCCCCGGCTCCACGTGTATCCAGACCGTCTCGCCGTCGTCGACCAGGTAGAGGGCGTGCTCGATGTGGCCGTTCGCGGAGAGGATCAGCGCCTCGGTGGCCTGACCCGCGGGCAGCTCGCTGACGTGCTGGGTGAGCAGCAGGTGCAGCCAGCTCAGGCGGTCCGGACCGGAGACCGTGACGACCCCGCGGTGGGAGAGGTCGACGAAACCGGTGCCGTCGGCGAGGGCGCGCTGTTCGCGGAAGAGGTCGCCGTAGTGGGCGGCGACGCCTTCGTCCGCGCCCTCGGCGGGGACGGCGCCGGGCAGGGACAGCAGAGGGCTCTTCATGGATCCCAGCCTACGACTCGGTACTTGAACGCTTGTGCGTGCAGTCCCGGCACCGGCCGAAGATCGCGAAGTGCTTCATGTCGGTGTCGAAGCCGAACTGCTCCCGGAGCTTCGCGGTGAAGTCCTCGGCGACCTGGAGGTCGGCCTCGATGACGTGGGTGCAGTCGCGGCACACCAGGTGGATGTGGTGGTGCCGGTCGGCGAGGTGGTACGTCGGGGCGCCGTGGCCGAGGTGCGCGTGCGAGACGAGGCCGAGCTCCTCCAGCAGCTCCAGCGTGCGGTAGACGGTGGAGATGTTGACCCCCGACGCCGTCTTCCTCACCTCGCCGAGGATGTCGTCGGGGGTCGCGTGCTCCAGGGTGTCCACTGCTTCGAGGACAAGCTGGCGCTGCGGCGTCAGCCGGTAGCCGCGCTGCCTGAGGTCGCTCTTCCAGTCGGTGCTCACCACACCGGAAGTCTAGAACCGCCGGCGGCTACTTGAAGAAGGCGATTCCGTCGTCCGGCAGGTCGTCCGGCAGCGCCTTGGCCCAGCGCTCCACGTCCTCCGGGCTGACGACCTTCTTCAGGTGCGCCGACATGTAGGGGCGCAGCTCGACCTCGGGCGTCTGCTTCTCGCCGACCCACATCAGATCGCTCTTGACGTAGCCGTACAGCCGCTTGCCGCCGGTGTACGGGTGGGAGGCGGCAGTCCGCGCCACCGCGTCGGTGACCAGGTCGATCTGCGGCTTCTTGTCGGCCATCTCGCCGTACCAGACCTCGACGACGCCGTCGTCGCGGACCATCGTCACCTCGACCTTGCGGCCGGAGTCGATCCGCCAGTAGCCCGACTCGGACTCCAGCGGCCGCACCTTGTTCCCGTCGTTGTCCAGGACCCAGGTGTGGGAGTGGTACTCGAGGAAGTCCCGGCCGTCGTGGCTGAAGGTGACCTCCTGTCCGAAATTGCACTTCTCCGAGCCGGGGAAGTCGTGCACGCCCGCGCCCGCCCAGTCGCCGAGCAGGAAGGCGAGGGGGACGAGGTCCTTGTGGAGGTCGGACGGGATCTCGATCATGAGCGGCAGTTCCTAGAGAGGGGTCAGCGCTGGCCCTGGTACAGCTTCTTCACGGTCAGTCCGGCGAAGGCCAGCACGCCGACGCAGACGAGGGCCAGCAGCGTTTCGAAGAAGATCTCCACGGGGTGCTCCTTGCTGAGCGAGGGCGGGTACACGAGGGCCGGGCCCCAGCTTACGCGGCCGGGGCCCGGCACTCTTGACGAGGTGGGCCTTCGGGGTCAGCCGAGCAGCTCGCTCTGCAGGGCGACCGTCTGCTGGAAGGGCACGGCGGGCGCCCCGCCCTTGCGGGACTGGACGATCACCGCGCAGACGTCGCCGGCACCCAGGTAGGCCTCGCGGTCCTGCTCGTCGCCGTACGGCGCGGGCTCGACGTACACCGAGTGGTCGATCCCCGAGACGCGGATCTCCGCCGGGAAGTCCTCGTCGGACTCGGCGGTCTCCGCGCCCCGCAGCGGGTAGACGGGGCTGGAGTACGGGAAGAGGGCGCTCATCAGGTCGGCGTCCACCACGGCCGCGGTGTCGAACTGCAGCAGGTAGATCCGGGTCCGGGTGCCGTCCCCGGTGGTCCAGCCGCGGGCCGCGATGTGCCGCAGTCCGTCGTCCACGAGCTTCTGCCGGAACGCGTCCCGGTCGCTCTCGTCGGCGTACTCCGCCAGGAAGTCACCGGTGTCGAGCCAGCCGTCGGCACCGCGCAGCGCCTTGTCCTCCTTCGCGCCCTTCGGGGCGGGCAGCAGCAGGGCGCGCAGGTCGGCGTAGTGGGCGCCGGCCGGGTTGGACTCGGCGAACGGCGCGGGGCTGCCGGACGGCAGCGGAGGCCTCGTCAGCAGCGGGTAGTCCCAGCGGCCGTCGGACCGCGTCGCCAGTCCCGGTACGTCGGTGCGGTCCATCTGCGTGATCTTGTACGCCGCGCCGGTGCCGACGGCGGCGCACACCACGACGGCCGCGGTCCAGCGCAGGACCGCCCGCAGCACCCGCCGGTCCTTCACCACGGTGGGAGCGGGGGGCTGCTCCGGCACGGCAGGGGGAGCCGGGGGCTGCTCCGGGCCCGGCACCGGGGCGGCGAAGGGCCCCGCGACCGGGGGTGCGGCAGGGGGCGCCACCGCAGGTTCCCCGGCGGTGGGTGCCGGGGCAGGTTCCCCGTCGGAGGGTGCCGCCGCCGGGGGCGGGGGTACCGGAAGGGCCGGTGGGGGCTCAGGCACGGGGGCGGCCTGCCCGGGTGCCGGCGGCGCGGCCGGGACGGCCGACTCGGCCGACTCGGCGGGCACGGCGGGGGCGACCGATTCGGCGGGCGCGGCAGGGGCGGCGGGCACGCCACGCTCCGCGTCGGCCTGGGCCTGGGCGGCCTGGGCCTGGGTCTCGACGGACTGGGCCTGCGGCTGCTCGGTGCGCTCGGGCTGCTGCTCGCTCACACCGCCACCCCCTGTTCCTTGATCCGGTTCAGCTGAGTGCCGAGCAGCGTGACGATGTCGTCGGTGCCGAGCGGCTTCACGCCATGCGCGGTGGCCGTGAGCAGGACGTCCCCGACGTACGCCGAGCACATCATCGTGTCCAGCTTGCCGTCGTCGGCGACCGGCAGCAGGTAGCACCGGGCGTTCTTGTGCCCCTCGATCGACGGGCCCTTGCGGAAGACGTCCAGCGCGTCGAGGAGCCGGGTCTGGGACGTCACGATCTCGCGGGCGGCGCCCTTGTCCCCCATCCGGGAGAGCGCGACGGTCACCGTGTAGCTGTCCGTCGCGTCGTAGTTGTAGTTGGTGGCCTCTTCGCTGACGTAGCTGCGCATCGCCATCCCGGTGACGTGCTCCCGGTCGACCTCCTTCTCCAGCAGCTTGCGCTGGGTGCGCGGGAGGCTCTGCAGGGACTTCTTGCGGTACGCCGTCGCCTCGGCGGCGCTGAGCCGGGCGTCCGCTCCGTAGGCTCCGATGTCGGGTCCGCGTTTCCAGCCGCTGGTTCCGTAGGGGACGAGCATCCCCGCCAGTCCCTTCGGGGAAGTCTTCCCGGCCTGGGCGGGCTTGCTGGTGGGGAGCTTCCACTGCGGCGCGCCGGCGTCCCGGTCGGCGCCCCGGACGGTGACGACCGTGTAGCCGACGCCGGCGACGACGGCCCCGGCCAGCAGCAGGCACCCGGCCGCGGCGGCGATGCGCCGCGCGCGGCGCGGCCTGCGCACGGGCGTGGAGGGCGCCTCGGGGTCGGAGAGGTGGGCCGCCGGTTCGGCGGGCGGAAGCGAGGCGGACGGTGCGTCCGCCGACCCTTCCGGCGGATCCGGGACGGCAGGATCGGCAGGGGTGGCGGGGGCAGCCGGGGGCTCCGGGGAGGCCGGGGGCTCCATGGCCGCCGGGACTGCCGGGACCGCCGGGGTCTCCGAGGTCTCCGAGGTGCCGGTCGGCTGGGAAGGCTCCGGCGGCTGGGGCGGCTGGGGCGGCCCGATGGGTGTCTCGCTCACAGCCGCTCCATCTGCCGCTTGGCCAGGTCCATGATCGTCTTCTTGCTGATCGGCTTGACGTCGTTCACCCAGATCTCGACCTGGATGTCACCCCGGTAGGCATCGGCCTCGGCGAAGTACACGGGCCGGTAGCCGGGTTCGGTGTGCGGTCGGCGGTGGACGTAGGCCATGCCGTCCCCCGTGCCGGGGATGCTCCAGCTGTCCGTGCCCTTCTGACTGTCGGCCCACATCTGGGCGTCCGCCGCACGGCTGGCGGCGGTCACGTCCTCCTCCTGGCGGAACTGGATCAGGTGGATGCGCACAAACGTCGTTCCGGACCGCCAACCGGTGACTGCCGCGCGCCGGTAGTCGGCGGCGATGAGATGACCGAAGACCACGTCGGGCTTGTCGTACATGTCGGCGTAGTCCGCGACATCCAACCAGCCGTCGGCGGAGACCAGGTCCGCGTCCTTCGCCCCGCTCGCCCCGCTCGGCTTCTTCAGCAGCAGCTTGCGCAGGTCGCCGTCGGTCCTGACCTTCCGGTCCTGCGACGCCGGCAGCGGCGCGGGCCCCTTGCCGTGGGACTGCCCGATCACGGGCTGGGACAGCGGCGGCAGCTTCGTCGGCTCCCGGGATGCCTGCACCAGGAAGCCGGTGCAGGTGCCGGCGACGAGCCCGAACGCGGCGGCGGCACAGAGCAGCAGCGTCGTGCGTCCGCGTCGCCGCCGGGGCCGGGCAGCGACCGCCGCCTCGGCGGGTGCGCCCACCGCCGCCTGCGCACCGCCCTCGGCGGCGCCTCCGCCCTCGGCGACTTCCGCGGTCTCGGTGACGTCCGCCCTCTTGGGGGCCTCCGCGGCCTGGGCGGCCCCTGCCCCCGCCGCGGTCCCCGCAGTCTCCGCGGTCCCCGCGGTCCCCGCGCTCGCGGCGGCCTCCCGGCTCTCACCGCTCTCGGCGCTCTCGGCGCTCCTCGCGGTCGCCGCGTCCGGCGCCTCCGGGTGCGCCTGCGTGTCGTTCGGAGGCTCCGGCACATCCGGCATACCCGACCTATTGGTCATGGGCACGTCATTCGGCGCGCCGGGCCTCTCCTCTGGTTCTTCCAAGACGTCCCCCACAGAACGTGAAGCGGGGATTCCGTACCCCCGCGTGACTGAGACTCTGATCAACAGCGGAAGTTGCAGGCAAGTTGATTACGATTCAGCCATGGCGAAAAAACTCGTGATCAAGGTGACCGCCGGGGCCGACGCGCCCGAGCGCTGCTCCCAGGCGTTCACGGTGGCGGGCGTGGCCCTCGCGAGCGGGGTGGACGTGTCGGTGTGGCTGACCGGGGAGTCCGCCTGGTTCGCCCTGCCGGGACGCGCCGCCGAGTTCGAGCTGCCGCATGCCGCGCCCCTGCCGGAGCTGGTCGACTCGATCCTGGCGGCCGGACGCCTGACCCTGTGCACGCAGTGCGCGGCCCGCCGCGACATCGGGGAGAAGGACGTCATCGAGGGTGTACGGATCGCCGGGGCGCAGGTCTTCGTGCAGGAGGCCCTCGCCGACGACACCCAGGCGCTCGTCTACTGACCCGCCCCGACCCGCGGAGTCCCGGCACACCGCGGCACCGCCGGTGCCGTCCGCTCCCGGCACCCCCGCCCCCCTCCGGCACGCCGGGCACCCGGGGCGCCCGGGGCGCCCGGGGCGCCCGGGGCGCCCGGCGGGCCTACCGGCGCTTCTTCTTGCCGTCCAGCTCGTCCCACCACTCGTCGGACTTCGGGTCGCCCGAGGGATCGTCCCACCAGCGGTCCTCCGGGCCGCGCCGGTTGGCCACGATCGCGGCCAGCGGCGGGATGACCATGGCCACGAGGGCCATGGCGACCGCGGCCGGGACCGACCAGAGGCGCACCACGCCCCAGGCCAGGATGAACAGGCCGAGGCAGGTGCCCATCATGGCGAAGTAGGTGCGCCGTCGCCGTTGGTACATCTCTTCAGCGTAGGACGGAGAACCGGTCCGGAACACGCCGAAGGGCCGTACCCCAGGCGTCCAACCCGTGGGGGTACGGCCCTCCAGCCGCTGACGTGCCGCGGTGCCCGCGTCAGACCGCGATGGCGACCTCGGCCAGGCCGCCCTGCTGGGCGACGACCTTGCGGTCGGCCGTGGCTCCGGGCACCAGGGCGCGGACGGTCCAGGTGCCTTCGGCCGCGTAGAAACGGAACTGTCCGGTGGCGGAGGTGGGCACCTCCGCGGTGAACTCGCCGGTCGAGTCGAGCAGGCGGACGTAGCCCTGCACCGGCTCGCCGTCGCGGGTCACCTGGCCCTGGATGGTGGTCTCACCGGGCTTGATCGTCGAGGCGTCCGGGCCGCCGGCCTTCGCTCCACACATGTCTTTCTCCAGAGGGGTCTCGGTCCGACCGGGAGGCCGGTCGGATCGGGTTACTTGTTGGCGCCGAGCTCGATCGGAACGCCGACGAGGGAGCCGTACTCGGTCCAGGAGCCGTCGTAGTTCTTGACGTTCTCCACACCGAGCAGCTCGTGCAGGACGAACCAGGTCAGCGCGGAGCGCTCACCGATGCGGCAGTAGGCGATGGTGTCCTTGGCGAGGTCGACGCTCTCCTCGGCGTAGAGGGCCTTGAGCTCCTCGTCCGACTTGAAGGTGCCGTCGTCCTTGGCGTTCTTCGACCAGGGGATGTTGCGGGCGGT
Source organism: Streptomyces sp. MS06 (assembly GCF_047200655.1). Classification (NCBI taxonomy): domain Bacteria; kingdom Bacillati; phylum Actinomycetota; class Actinomycetes; order Kitasatosporales; family Streptomycetaceae; genus Streptomyces; species Streptomyces sp. MS06. The sequence continues at coordinate 25,286 of NZ_JBJZOJ010000013.1, read as the reverse complement.
CGGGACGTGACCGGGGCGCTGCGACTGCTCCTGCGGCAGGTGGGCCGGGGCGAGCAGCTTGCCGGAGAACTCGTCGGGCGAGCGCACGTCGACCAGGTTGTCGGAGCCGATGGCCGCCACCACGTCGTCGCGGAACGCTCGGATGGAGGCGTCCTGCGGCTGGGCCCGGTACTCGGTCCTGGTCCGCGCGGGCACATCGTCGCCGCCGACCAGCTCGCGGGCGTCCAGCTCCCACTTCTTGCGTCCGCCGTCGAGGAGCTTGACGCTCTGGTGGCCGTAGAGCTTGAAGTACCAGTAGGCGTAGGACGCGAACCAGTTGTTGTTGCCGCCGTAGAGGACGACCGTGTGGTCGTTGGCGATGCCCTTCTCCGACAGGAGCTTCTCGAAGCCCTCCTGGTCGACGAAGTCGCGGCGGACCGGGTCCTGGAGGTCCGTGGTCCAGTCGATGCGGATCGCGTTCCTGATGTGGTTCTTCTCGTAGGCGGACGTGTCCTCGTCCACCTCGACGATGGCGATGGTCGGGTCGTCCAGGTGTTCCTGGAGCCAGTCGGCATCGACCAGGACGTCGTTGCGGCTCATGCTCGATCTCCTCCGGGGCAGTCTCGGCAGGGGGTGTGCTGATCAGAAGGGCGTGCGCCATGACGGAACGGCGTACGGGAGGCCCGGGTACGGGCAGCGCGAGGCGGGAAGTGGCCTCCGCTCAGAACGGGCGACAGAGCATGGCGGCAACGCGGCACAGGTCTACTGCCCGCCGCTTCGTGAGATCCGCCTGTCGCCTCATGGCCTCGATCGTAGGGACGGACAGGTGGGCATGTCACCAGCGTGTCGGATATTGAGACGACATCGTCCGCAATGCGGGACCAGTGTCGGCCCGAAGCGGTTCCCGGACCGGGGCCGGCCCTCCCCGACCCGTAGCGTTTCTGCAGTACGGACGGCAGCGTCTCGCCTTTCGGACGGCGTCGCTCTCGACCGGCACTCGCCGGTCGGCCCGCGGCCGCCCGTCGGCCCGCGGCCGCGGCCGTCCGCTCCCCGACGACGCCCTGCCTCGCCGGGCGGCTCGCCGGTCGGTGGTGGCCTACCCGGCCAGGCGGACGTGGGAACCCTTCACCGAGATCTGCACGCCCTGCTTCGCCGCTTCCACCTTGTCGAGCCGGATCCCGCCGGGCAGTTCGTCGATCACCTGCTGGAAGTCGGTGATCGAACGGACGGTGTTCTCGGCGATCCGCGTCCCGGCGATGCTGGGCAGCGAGTCGGCGTGCACCCGGACGGTGTCGTGCTCGACCGTGACGGAACTCAGCACGGAGACCGGCTCGGGCAGCTTGCGGCCCAGGACGGTCGCCTCGACGGCCACCTTGATCTTGCCGTTCCCGCCGTCCGACAGGCCCACGACCCTCGCCCTGACGCCGGGCGCGACCTGCACGGGCTCGGGCTCGGCGGCCTTCAGCAGCTCCGCGTAGGAGATCGTGGCGGTGCCGGCGGCGCTGGCCGCGATGGCGGAGCTGTAGTCGCCGGAGAACTCGACGCCCTTCATGTGCGCCCTGAGGTCGTCGATGCGGATGGTCCGGCCGCCGGTTCCGCCGGCGGCCCGGTAGTCCTCGATGCGGACGTCGACGTCGTCCAGCTCGCCGGAGGCGAGCTGGGTGAGGAACGGGAAGCCGTTGATCGACACGTCCGGGGTGGCGGCGAGGTTCTCCGTCGTCCGCAGCTTGTCCGCGGCCTCCCCCTCGGCGAAGTGCGCGGCGACACGGTCCGCGGCCACGAAGAGCCCACCGAGGACGATGACGACGATCAGCAGTATGCGCAACGCTCGCATGTGGTTGTTCCCCCACCCGGACGGCCCGACGGTCAGTCCGCCCACCGTAACCGGGCCGCTCGGAGCCGCCGCCCGGAATCGTGACTCCGATTCCTCCCCGAAGGACACCGGGTTCCTCCCCGACCCGGAGGCCGGTGAGGAACCCGGTGACGAGCCCGGGGCGGCCGAGCGCTCGGTACCGCCGCGGAAGCGGCGGACGTCACCCGGGGGGTGCCGGGCGGGCGGTCAGATGCCGCACTGGGAGGCCGACCAGTAGCGCGAGCTCTGGTTGCCGAGGTGGGCGTGGGTGCTGTGACCGGGGTAGCCCGGGCCGAGGATCTCCCGGAAGCCGTGGTAGCGGGCCTCCTTGTCGATGCTGCAGAGGCTGGGCGTCCCGGTGATGTCCGCCGCACGGCCGTAGAGGTGGTTGCTGTTCGACGCACCGCCGACCGCGCTGTTGCAGGAGTAGGAGCGGAAACCGCTGCTGATGGTCAGCGGGTGGTCCCCCAGCGCGTGCCGCAGGGCCTCCAACTGCCACATGAGCCGGAGGGCGTTGGAGCGTGCCGTGGACGCACTCACCGCCCCGCCGGACCAGGAGCTGTTGCACCGGTTCAGCTCGGAGTAGGCGAAGTGCGCGGGCGTGCAGTCGGAGTCCTGGAGGGCGTAGATCTTGCTGTACGTCTGGGGGCCGGCGATGCCGTCCGCGGTGAGGCCGTAGGCCTTCTGGAAACGGACCACGGCGGCCTTGGTCGCGGGTCCGAACTGGCCGTCGATCGCGAGCACCGATCCGTAGCCCGGGTATCCGGAGACGCGTATCTGAAGCTGGCGGACGTCGCTGCCGCTCGTCCCCTGGCTGAGGGTGCGCCCCCAGGTGTAGCAGCTGTCGGCGTGGGCGGTACCGGCGGTAAGCGTGGCCCCGGCGAACAGGGCTGTTAAGAGCATGACAAATGCAAGAGCGGGTCGTACGGCACGTCTGATCACAGGAGCTCCTACGACGCGGGAATATGACCGGAACCAGGGTGCCCGAGCGGTGTGACGCGCGTCAACAGCCCCCTGAGCAGGGCGAATCAACTTCACGCAGCGGCCCTGCGCCGGACCCGGGCGCACGCGGCGCGGCCCCCGCACGGGCCGTCCCGCCGGACCGCGCGCAGCCTCCCGCAGCGGCGACCGGTGCGCGGCAAGCCCCGGGGACGGCTCACCCCGGGGCAGCACTCCGCGCGGCGCAGCGGATCGGGCGGGCTCGTCCCGGCACGTACCGGAGCGCTAGCCGAACACCCGCCCCAGCACGTACACCGCCGGCGCGGCCGCGCTCAGCGGCAGGGCGACGCCCGCCGTGAAGTGCACGAACCGGGAGGGGTAGTCGTACGCGGCCACCCGGTGGCCGATCAGGGCGCAGCCGCCCGCGGCCGCACCCAGCAGCGCCCCTGCGGCGCCCGTCCCGGTCATGCCGCCCACCGCGACGCCCGCGCCCGCCGCGGCCGACAGCGCCACGGCCACCGAGGCGGGAGCGGGCAGCGGCATCACCCTGGCCAGCACGGCGACGGCCACCGCCGCCGCTCCGACCGACACCGCGTCCGCATCGGCGGCGAGGTACCCGGCCGCGGTGACCGCCAGGGCGGACGCCGTGACGGTCGCCATCAGTCCGTACATCCGCTCGTCCGGGTCCGCGTGCGAACGCAGTTGCAGGACCAGGCAGAGCAGCACCCACACGCCGAGCGTGCCCAGGACCGCGGCCGGACCGTGGTCCCGGCCGGCCGCGAGCACCGCGGCGTCGGCGACCAGGGCGCCGAGGAAGGCGAGGGCGATGCCCTGCCGGGCCGGCCACATGCCGTTCAGCCGGAACCAGCCCGCCGCCGTGACCGCCTGCACCGCGACGAGGGGGACGAGCAGGGCGTAGGAGCCGACCGCCGCCGTGCCGGAGAGCAGCAGGCCGAGCAGCGCGGTGAGCGCGGCGGGCTGACCGCCCGGATCGATGATGGGCGAGCGGCCTTCCATCCGGGCGCGCTGCGCGTCCGTGACCCTGCTGTTGCCGGCGAGGGTGGCGGGACCGTAGGCAGGGCCGCCGGCGCCGTCCGGGCCGCCGTCCGCGACCGGGGGCGCGGAGGACGGTGCGCCCGGTACCGGCTGCGACGCGGACTGCACACCCGGGACGGGCTGCACGCCCGGGGTCTGGGGGCCGGGGAACGCCTGGGCGCCGGGGGCGGCCTGCACACCGTAGGCGGCCTGCACACCACCCGCGCCATGGGCTCCGCCCCCGTCGCTCTGCCCGGTGTACCCCGTGTGCCCGCTGTACCCGCTGTACCCGGCCTGCCCGTACGGGTCCGACGAGGCGGACGGGGCCGACGAGGCGGACGGGTCCGACGAGGCGGACGGGGTGGGCGAGGTCGGCGGGGTGTCCTGCCCGGGCCACGGATGCGGCGTACCTGCCGCCGGCGGAAGGTACGCCGTCTCGGTCCCGTCCGCCCCGCCCGCACCGGTGGCCGGCGGCTGCACCAGGGTCTCCCAGGTCTGCCCCTGCCACTGCTGGGTGGCCTGCGGGTCGTGGTGCGGCTGCCCGTAGCCCTGGTACTGCTGCTCGGGGGGAAGCGGGTAGGACTGCTGCCCGGAGGGCTCCGGCTGCTGCCAGGTCTGCTGCCCGGAGCGCGGGTCGAGCCCCTGGTAGGGCTGCTGCTGCGGCTGGTACTGCTGGGCCCCCGTCCCTCGCTCCTGCGACTGGAACTGCCGATGTCCCTCGTGGGGGGCCTGCTGCACCGCCGGCTCCGCGTACTGCTGCTGCTGGTACGACTGCGGCTGGTACGGCTGCGGCTGCGGCTGCTGGGCCCCGTACGGCGCGTAGGGCTCCTGCGACTGGTAGGGCTCCTGCGGCTGGTAGGGCTCCTGCGGCTGGTAGGGCTCCTGCGGCTGGTAGGGCTGCTGGGGCTCGTGCGGCTGGTTGCTCATCGGTGGCGTCACCCTCCTGCGAACGGCGGGAGCACCTCGACCGTGCCGCCCTCGGTCAGCCGTACCGTGTCGTGCCCGCGGGTGCCCACGGGGTCGCCGTCGACCAGGAACGAGCAGCGCAGCAGTACGCGCGTGAGTTCGCCGGGGTGCCGCTCGCGCACCGCGCCGAGCGCCTCGGCGAGCGTGGCCGCCTGGTACGGCTCCTCGGCGATGCCCGCCGCGGCCTTGGCGGCGGCCCAGTAGCGCACCGTGACCTTTGCCATCTCGTCCCTCGGGTGTGGTTCGGCAGTGGACACGGCAAGGCTAGCCCGCCCGCGCGACCGCCCAGCGCGCGATACGGCCCAGGAGATCGTCGCCGGCGGCGTTCTCGGCGTGGCCCATGCCCGGCTCCAGCCAGAGTTCGCCGTGCTCGCCGGCGGCCTCCGCGAGCATGCGCGGGTGGTCGAGGGGGAAGTACCCGTCCCGGTCGCCGTGCACGACGAGCAGCGGCGCGGGCGCGATGCGCGGGACGGCCTGCACCGGGGACAGCGGCACCGGGTCCCACTCCCGGTGGTGGATGCGGGTCCGGAACCCGTAGCGGCCCACCAGGCGGCCCTCGGGGCGGGTCACCAGCCAGTGCAGCCGCCGCATGGGGGCGGTGCCGCGGTAGTACCAGCGGGCCGGTGCACTGACCGAGACGACCACATCCGGCCCCGGATCGACCGCATCCAGCCCCGGATCGGCCACGGCGGGCCCCGGATCGGCCACGGCAGACCCCGGATCGACCGCGGCAGACCCCGGGTCGACCGCGGCGGGTCCCGCGCCGGCCGCTCCCGGGTCCGCGCCGGCCGCCGTGCCACCGCCGACGGCGGCGACGGCTTCACGGCCCCCGCCCGGCGCTTCCGGGCCCGGGACGGCGCGCGGCGCCGTGCGCGCCGCGCCGTCTGCACCCGTGCGCCCCTCCTGCTCCCGCCCCGCGGCGGACCCGTACAGGGCCGCGTGCCGCAGCACCACCGAGCCGCCCATCGAGAAGCCGACGGTCACCACCCAGGTGTGCCCGAGCTCGCGCGCCCACCGCACCGCGGCCGCCAGGTCGAGCACCTCGCGGTCCCCCACGGTCGACCGTCCGCCAGAGGCGCCGTGCCCCCGGAACGAGAACGTGACCACGGCTCCGTACTGCGCGAACGCCGCCGCCACCCGGCGCACGTGCGGGCGGTCCGCGTCCCCGGTGAAGCCGTGCGCGACGACGAACACCGGACCGACGGCGGCTGAACCCGGGGTGTCGCGTGCGGCGGCGCCCGGGTCGTATACGGCCGCGCCCGGGTCGTATACGGAATCGATCGCCACGCCGTCGGCGGTGTACAGGAACGTGCGCATAGGCACCCGTCTGCCCGTCTCACCCACCGGACGAACGGAGGATCGCGCCTCATGACCTGCCGGACTGGTGCTCATGTGGGCTATTCTGCTGGGCAGAGGATCCGGGCAGCGCAGCCCCCGGGTCCTTTCGTGCTTTCGGAAGCGTTGTATACGACGCGGGAAACCGCGGGTGTACGGAGCCCCCGAAGGCGGTCCGGCCCTCCGGGGCCACCGCGGGTCCCACAGGGCGCGGGATCCGCACCGTACGAAGCAGTGCCGCACTCCCCCACTCCCTCGCGGGCGTGGGAGGTACCCCCATTCGCAGGGACCGAGGAGGAACCAGACGTTATGGGCGAGCGAAAAGCGCACGAACACAGGGCGACCCGGGCAGGTGGGACGCGATGAGTTCTCTGCTGCTCCTGACCAACGCCCTCCAGCCGTCGACGGAGGTGCTCCCCGCCCTCGGTCTCCTGCTGCACAACGTGCGGGTGGCCCCGGCGGAGGGCCCGGCCCTCGTCGACACCCCCGGCGCCGACATCATCCTCGTCGACGGGCGGCGCGACCTGCCGCAGGTGCGCAGCCTGTGCCAGCTGCTGCGGTCCACCGGCCCCGGCTGCCCGCTCGTACTGGTCGTCACGGAGGGCGGGCTCGCCGCCGTGACCGCCGACTGGGGCATCGACGACGTCCTCCTGGACACGGCCGGCCCGGCCGAGGTGGAGGCCCGCCTCCGGCTGGCCATGGGACGCCAGCAGATCGTCAACGACGACTCCCCGATGGAGATCCGCAACGGCGACCTGTCCGTGGACGAGGCGACCTACAGCGCCAAGCTGAAGGGGCGCGTGCTGGACCTCACCTTCAAGGAGTTCGAGCTCCTGAAGTACCTCGCGCAGCACCCCGGGCGGGTCTTCACCCGCGCCCAGCTCCTCCAGGAGGTCTGGGGCTACGACTACTTCGGCGGCACCCGCACGGTCGACGTGCACGTGCGGCGGCTGCGCGCCAAGCTCGGCCCCGAGCACGAGTCGCTGATCGGCACCGTCCGAAACGTCGGTTACCGATTCGTGACGCCGGAGAAGGTGGAGCGCGCCGCCGAGGAGACGAAGACCAAGGCCGACCGCGCAAAAGCCGAAAAAACGGAAAAAGCAGACGGTAAAGCGCCCGCAAATGTGGCAGAGGTCTCCGCGGAGGCGTAGCCGCCGGGGCGGACAGCACCGGGCGGCGGGAGCGCGGGGCGTTGCACGCGCACATCCAAGCTGTGATACGCCCTGCCCAGGGCGGATCCATCCGCGTAGACTCCGCGCGTGGCCAAGGTGACTCGGGATGATGTGGCGCGGCTGGCGGGAACCTCCACCGCCGTCGTCAGCTACGTCATCAACAACGGACCCCGGCCGGTCGCCCCGGCCACGCGCGAGCGTGTCCTCGCCGCGATCAAGGAGCTGGGCTACCGGCCCGACCGGGTCGCCCAGGCGATGGCCTCCCGGCGCACCGACCTGATAGGCCTGATCATCCCGGACGCCCGCCAGCCCTTCTTCGGGGAGATGGCGCACGCGGTCGAGTGGGCCGCCGCCGAGCGCGGAAAGATGGTCCTGGTCGGCAACACCGACTACGTCGGGGAGCGCGAGGTCCACTACCTGCGCGCCTTCCTGGGCATGCGGGTCTCCGGGCTGATCCTGGTCAGCCACGCGCTCAACGACCTCGCCGCCGCGGAGATCGAGGCCTGGGACGCCCGGGTGGTGCTGCTGCACGAGCGGCCCGAGGCCATCGACGACGTCGCCGTGGTCACCGACGACCTCGGCGGCGCCCAGCTCGCCGTGCGGCACCTGCTGGAGCACGGCCACGACTACGTGGCCTGTATGGGCGGCACCGCCGACACCCCGGCGGTCGGCGACCCGGTCTCCGACCACGTGGAGGGCTGGCGGCGCGCGATGGCCGAGGCGGGCATACCCACCGAGGGACGGCTGTTCGAGGCACCGTACAACCGCTACGACGCCTACCGGGTGGCCCTGGACCTGCTGTCCGGGCCGCAGCGCCCGCCGGCGATCTTCTGCTCCACCGACGACCAGGCGATCGGCGTACTGCGGGCGGCCCGCGAACTGCGGATCGACGTGCCCGGGAAGCTCGCGGTGGCCGGCTTCGACGACATCCAGGAAGCCGCGCTGTCGGACCCGCCGCTGACCACGGTGGCCTCCGACCGGTCGGCGATGGCGCGGGCCGCCGTGGACCTCGTCCTGGACGACGGGCTGCGGGTGGCCGGGTCCCGGCGCGAGCGGTTGAAGGTCTTCCCGTCCCGGCTGCTGGTACGCAGCTCCTGCGGCTGCGGATGAGGTCCCGGCAGGCCGTATGAGGGCTCTCTGAGAAGAGCCGACGACAGGCGAGCAGGGCCCTTATATCGGGCATACGAGGTTCTGTCGGGCTTCTCAGGCTGGACTCAGAAGGCTCTCATGGTGCGCGGCGAAGCTCATGAGCATGACCGAGAGCATCCGCCGCAGCGGCGACTACGACGCCCCGTACCCCAGCGCCCCGCAGCACGCCTCCTCCCCGGTGAACCCCGAGTGGCCGCCCCCGCCGCCCCACCGGCCCGATGAGGCGCCCACGATGCAGCAGCCCGCGCAGCAGCCGTGCGCCGGTCGGCCCGACGTTCCCGCACGGCCGGCGTACGCCGGTCAGCCCGACGTTCCGGCGCAGCCGGCGTACGCGGGGCAGCAGGCGGGGTCCGGGGTGCCGCCGGTGAACGGCGAGCCCGGCGCGGCCGTCCAGGACCCTGCCCCGGCCGCCTGGCCCGGGCACGGTGGCGGCGGCCACGACGGCGGCACCACGCCGCTCGCCGCCGTACCCGCCGGTTCGCCCGCCCCGAGGAGGAAGCGCAACCGGGGCCCGGTCGCACTGCTCGCCGCCGTGGCGATCGCCGCCGCGGCCATCGGCGGCGGCACCGCGTACGCCATCCAGGAACTGACCGGTCAGGGCACGGTCGCGGCCGCGCCCAGCACCAGCGTGGTACCGGCCGGCAAGCGGGGCGACATCGCGGCCATCGCGGCGGCGGCCGGCCCCAGCATCGTGGAGGTCAAAGCCACGCTGGCCGACGGCTCCTCCACCGGATCCGGCGTCGTGATCACCTCGGACGGCGAGATCCTCACCAACAACCACGTCGTCTCCGGCGCCTCGTCGGTCAAGGTCAGGACCAGTGACGGCAAGGAGTACACGGCCCGCGTCGTCGGCACGGACAGCAAGAAGGACCTGGCGCTGATCAAACTGGAGGGCGCCTCGGGGCTCAAGGCCGCCTCGCTCGGCGACTCCGACAACGTCCAGGTCGGCGACACGGTCGTGGCGATCGGCTCCCCCGAGGGCCTGACCGGCACGGTCACCAGCGGGATCGTCTCCGCCCTGAACCGCGACGTGACGGTGCCCACCGAGGAGTCGTCCGGGCAGCAGCCCGGCGGCGGGCGGTGGCCCTTCGAGTTCGGCGGCCGGCAGTTCAACGGCGACCCGGGCTCGTCCACGACGACCTACAAGGCGATCCAGACCGATGCGTCGCTGAACCCGGGCAACTCGGGCGGCGCGCTGATCGACGCCAACGGCAACGTCATCGGCATCAACTCGGCGATGTACTCGGCGTCCGGTTCCGGCTCCTCGTCCTCGGCGGACGCAGGCAGCGTCGGCCTCGGCTTCGCCATCCCGATCAACACCGTCAAGGCCGACCTGGCGAACCTCCGGGCCGGCGGCACCGACTGAACCGGCACCCACCGCCGGAGCAGGGAGCACGACATGCAGCGCACCGAAGCCCCGCACGGCCGGACCGGCAAGGCCGGCCGGAACGACGGGACCGCCGCACGGAACGGTGAGAACGCCAGGAGCAACCCGAACACCGGGGACGGCACACGCACCGGGGACGGCACACGCACCGGCCACGGCGCCGCGGCCGCCGCGCCCGCCGGACGCGCTCCGATCGGCACCGTCCCGCACCCGGCCACCGGAACCGGCCCCGCCGGACTCGCCCTGGCCCTCGAAGTGGCGCGGCAGCTCCACGCCCCGGCACCGCCCCGGCCCGCGGAGGTCGCCGCCCCCCAGCCGGCGGGCCCGCACACCGGCACCGCCCGCCCGCACCGCCACCGCGTACCGCTGAAGCGGCTGACGACGATCCACGCGTGATCCGGCGCCTCCCCGAGCGGCACGTGCGAGGCTTGACGGCAGCCACCCCGTGGCGACCACCGCACCGCAGGCACCCCGCCGCGGATTCCGCTCCGCGGACACCGCACCCCGCCGCACCCCACCGCAACCGAGGAAACCGCGAGTGATGAGCCCCGCCGAAGGCGACCGTGACAACCAGCGCATCCTGATCGTCGACGACGAGCCGGCGGTGCGCGAAGCACTCCAGCGCAGCCTCGCCTTCGAGGGCTACGCCACCCGCGTCGCGGTCGACGGCGCCGACGCCCTGGAGAAGGCCCGGGCAGAGAAGCCGGACCTGATCGTCCTCGACATCCAGATGCCCCGCATGGACGGCCTGACCGCCGCCCGCCGCATCCGGGGCGCCGGCGACACCACCCCGATCCTCATGCTCACCGCCCGCGACACCGTCGGCGACCGGGTGACCGGCCTGGACGCCGGCGCCGACGACTACCTCGTCAAGCCGTTCGAGCTGGACGAGCTGTTCGCCCGGGTGCGGGCGCTGCTGCGGCGCAGCTCATACGCTGCCGCGGCCGCGGCCGGGACGGAGGAGGACGAGGTGATGTCCTTCGCCGACCTGCGCATGGACCTGGCGACGCGGGAGGTCAGGCGGGGCGGGCGGACCGTGGAGCTGACCCGCACCGAGTTCACCCTGCTGGAGATGTTCCTGGCGCACCCGCGCCAGGTGCTCACCCGGGAGCAGATCCTCAAGGCGGTCTGGGGCTTCGACTTCGAACCGTCCTCCAACTCGCTGGACGTGTACGTCATGTACCTGCGCCGCAAGACGGAGGCGGGCGGCGAACCCCGCCTGGTGCACACCGTCCGCGGCGTGGGCTACGTCCTCAGGCAGGGCGGCCCGGAGTGAAGAACGTGGTCCGCCGGGTCCGGGGGCTGCCGATCCGGACGCGGCTGTCGATGCTGGTGGCGGCGGCGGTGGCGTTCGCCGTCGCAGCGGTGTCGGTGACCTGCTGGTTCATCGTGCGCGGAAAGCTGTACGGCGAGCTGAACGAGGAGTTGCAGAAGCGGGCCAGGCCCCAGCAGTACTCCGCCGTCGTGGGGACCCTCACCACCTGTCCCCAGGCTCCTTCGGACAGCGCGGGCGGCGGCTTCCGGACCCGGGACACCGTCTACCTGCAACTGGTGAAGGCCGACGGAACGCCCTGCGTCTCGTCCAACTCCGAGGGCACCGTCAGGATCACCGGAGCCGACCGGCAGGTCGTCCGGAACGCCGAGAGCCGCAAGGGCGCCCTCCGCAACGGCACCGACCAGGACGGCAACGCCGTCCGGGTGCTCACCACCCCCCTGTACGTCGTACAGGGCATCGGATCCGAGCCGCGGCTCTACACGGGTGCCGCCCTGCAGATCGCGGTGCCGCTGAAGAGCACCCAGGCCACCCTCGACGACCTGGCCCTGCTGCTGCTGTTCGTCTCCGGGATCGGCGTACTCGGCGCCGGGGCCGCCGGCCTCGCCGTCGCCCGTGCCGGACTGCGCCCCGTGGACCGGCTCACGGAGGCCGTCGAACACATCGCCCGCACCGAGGACCTCACCGTCCACATCCCGGTGGAGGAGGACAGCGAGGACGAGGTCGCCCGCCTGTCCCGCTCCTTCAACTCCATGACCGCCGCCCTGGCCAGCTCCCGCGAGCTGCAGCAGCAGCTGATCGCGGACGCCGGCCACGAGCTGCGCACCCCGCTGACCTCGCTGCGCACCAACATCGAACTGCTGGCCCGCAGCGAGGAGACGGGCCGCCCGCTGCCGCCGGAGGACCGCAAGGCGCTGCTCGCCTCGGTGAAGGCGCAGATGACGGAGCTGGCCTCGCTCATCGGCGACCTGCAGGAGCTGTCCCGCTCCGACACCCAGCGCGGCGAGCGCCTCCAGACGGTGTCGCTGGAGGACGTGGTGGAGACGGCCCTGCGTCGCGCCCGCCTGCGCGGCCCCGAGCTGACCATCACCGCGTCCCTGGGCCCCTGGTACGTGCGCGCGGAACCGGCCGCGCTGGAGCGGGCGGTGGTCAACATCCTGGACAACGCGGTCAAGTTCAGCCCCGAGGGCGGCACTGTCGAGGTACGGCTCGCCGACGGCGTCCTGACGGTCCGCGACCACGGTCCCGGCATCCCCGCCGAGGAACTCCCCCACGTCTTCGACCGGTTCTGGCGCTCCCCGTCGGCGCGCGCGCTGCCCGGATCCGGACTCGGTCTGTCCATCGTGGCGCGGACGGTGCGGCAGGCCGGCGGCGAGGTCGCCCTGGCTCCCGCGGACGGCGGCGGCACGGTGGCGACCGTACGCCTCCCCGGCGCGCCGACACCCCCACCCGAGAACCCACCCCCCGGGCCCCCGCCGCCCGCAAACCCACCCACCGGGAACCCGCCACCCGGAAACCCACCCACCGGGAACCCGCCGGCCCCCACTGCCTGACCTCCCGGCACCCGACCGTCACGGTCCGGCCCTCCGGCACCCCGCCGAAGGCCGCCCCGTGCAGACCGAAGGCCCGCCCCGTACAAGGCGTACGGGACGGGCCGGCGGGCGGGGTGCACCCGGCCCGCCGAGCGGACCGGGTGCTCGGTGCGTACGTGGCTGGGCAGAAGCCCGAGCAGGCGCCGGAATGGTCCGCCCCAGGCACATGAGGAGCCCCGCCCATCCGCCACGGGGGAACGACGGACGGACGGGGCGGTCTGAGGTGTCGGCGTGCGGTCACGCCCAGGCGAGGTGTTGCCCGTCGGGGCCGACGTGCAGCCGCATACGGTCGGCGGCCGGGCGCCCGTCCGCCTGCCACTGCACGACACGTTCGGTGATCTCGTCCCAAAGCCGCGCCGTACCGCCCTGCCGGACCATCCACCGGCCGCCGTCCTGGAAGACGACCGCCCAACGCTCGGCGTCCACGTCGATCACGACGTGTTCCGTCCGGCCGTCCCGTTCCAGCGTGAGCCGCTGTGCGCGGGGCGCGGCGAACTGCGCGACGAACCGGGCGGTCCAGTCGTCGAGCACATCCGCGCCCAGTTCGGCGGGCACTGCGTCGCCCTCGCTCAGGTTCGGCAGGATGCCCAGCGGGGGCGGAAGGTGGGGGCGGGCCAGCATGAACGAGACCTGCCCGCCGAGTACCGGGCCGCTGGCCGTGCCGCCGTCGGCGACGGTGAGCCGTACGAGTTCGGATGCGTGCATCCATCCGCCGATCGTGACCAGGACCTCACCGCCGGGGCGTGTCTGCGCGAGCCAGTCAGTCGGCACGGTGCGCACGCCGCACGTGGCGATCACGCGGTCATAGGGGCTGCCCTCCTTGTAGCCCGCCAGTCCGTCACCGACCACGCGGGCAGGCCAGTACCCGGCGCCCGCGAGTGCGATCCCGGCACGGGCGGACACTTCGCCGTCGACCTCGACCGTGGTCACGTTGTCCTCGCCGACGACGTGGCACAGCAGCGCGGTTGAGTAGCCCGTCCCCGTGCCGATCTCCAGAACACGCGTCCCCTCGGTCGCCCGCAGGTCTTCGAGCATCCGCACGACCAGACTCGGCAGGGTGGACGACGACGAGGGGGCCGCCGCGATGCGCCCCTCGACCTGGTCGGGGAAGACACCCCCGGCCACCTGCGTCACGAGGGTGTCGTCCTCGTAGATCCGCGCGAGTCCTTCCGCGGAGTCCCCGGCCGCGGGCCGGTACCAGCCGCCCTCTTCGTACTCGAACCAGCCGCGCGAGAGGAACGCCTCGCGTGGTACGGACAACACGGCCGCTTCCCGTTCCGGGCTGCGCAATACGCCAGTCTTGGACAGGCGCCGCGCGAGGTCGGCGCGTAGGTCTTCCGACGGCAGGGGTTCACTCATGCCGACTCGCTCCGTTCTCCAACAGGTACCCTCGTTCGCATCCGCCAGTTCGGCCGGTTCCGCCGGGAGACGCATCACCGCGTAGTCACCGAAGTTCCGGCGGTAGCGCCGGTGCCCGGTCTCCTGCGTGTGCCTGCGCTGCCACTCCTCGACAGGCCCCGGGCCGCTGTGCCTACCGGACTCAGCCCCACACTCGGTCTCGTCACCGGACACGCACCGGGCCTCGTACTCCGGTTCTGCCGTCTGGTCCTGCTCAATAGTGAACGGGACGTAGTGGAACCTTCGGCGAGTCACCGCGCGACCCTTCGCTCACTGTGCGCCAAGTCCTTGACGTGCAGGAAGCCCCCCGCCTTCTCGATCTCGCGCGCCACCTCGTCGTACTCCTGCGGGACGGAGGAGATCATCGAGCGCCACGCCGTAAGCACTGCACCGGCCTCGCCGCTCTTGATGTGCCCGACGGTCCGTCCCAGCCCGTCGCGTCCATGCGGCGACAGCAGCCCCGCGCGTTCCTCGATCACGTCGGCGATCTCCCACCCGAACGCCTCGGCGTACTCGGTGCACTCCTGACGGGGTGCAGTGATGTCCGTGTTCGGGGCACCGCACAGGTAGATCACACAGCGGAACCGCTCGACCTTCGCGGCCTCGGCCAGCACGTCAGCCTCACCCGGCCTGATGCCCGCTGCCGCGTCCGCGAGTGCTTGACGCCGTCTCAGGCCGTCCTCGGTTCGACGGAACTTCGCCCGCCCCCGCCTCTGTCCGCTCTGAAAACTGACCATGCATCAATCGTGCCCACCCGATCACCCAGGGTGAAGAGACGAGGCGTACTACCAGGCACGATAGCCCGGCCCGAACTCGTACGCTCCGTAGGACTCAGGCGATCAAGGGCACGCCGATGAGTTCGCTGATGTTCCGCACTCGCGCTGTGGACACCTTCGCAAGACGCTTCCCGATGACGCCAGGCAACGCCTGATGCTTGACCCACTCCGGGGCGTCGAGGCCTACCTCGATCAGCGTGTCTCCCGCCTGGTCGTAGAGGCCGGCCGCGCACTGCGCGAGGGCGACATCAAGCTTGTATCGGTTGCGGGCCACCTTCGACATGGACTTGGGCAGCTTCTTCATGTCGGGATGACTGGCGAGCTTCAGCGCGCGCCCGTAGTTCTTCAGGGCGACATGGATTCCAACGGCCTCGGTTTTTGCTGCCGTTGGGCCGAAGCTTGTCCCGTACAACTTCTCGTCTCGTCCGAGCCTCGCCGCCGCGGCGTGCGCCTGCGAGATGTAGTCATCGGCCGCGCCCTCGTCCTCGCGCCTCGACCCCGCCACGGCCGCGGAGATCATCAGGCGCCCGTACGCGAGCAACTGCGGGCGGGACCCGTTGCTGAACGATGGCTCGATCGCCAGTGCCGCACGCTCGGCCACGGACACGGCGCGGGGCAAATTGGCGCCGCGCAGATAGATCCATGACAGCGTCGACTCGAGTAGCGCGGTCATCACGGGGTCGTCGACGTTCTTCGCGAGATGCTTCGCCGACGTGAGCGCACTCAAGGCAAGGTCGCGTTGCCCGAATCCGTTCGAGCATGATGCGGCTACGCGGTATGTGCTCGCCAGAATCGATCCCAGTTGCTCGCGCTCGCTGCCGGTAGCGCTGACATACCTGACCTGTCCTTCCAGCAGGACCTTCGAGGCGTAGCTACTCACCTTCGCCGTGTCGCTCGCCCAGTAGGAATCCCATGCGCGGTCGCGCGCCTCGCCCAGTTCCTCGACGGTGCTCGGGTCGTCGATGCCCTCCCACTCGCCGAGGGCGCTCTCGTGTACGGCATCGGACAGTTGACGCAGCGCGGCGCGGTCGCCCTGATCCATGCCTCGACGCGGTGCCTGTTGGCCCAGGATCACGGATACGTCCGTGTTCAGTGCGTGGGCAAGCTTGAGCAGAGAACCGACGGACAACTCGCCGCGGCCCTGCTCGGCCTTCTGCACCAGGGCGAGAGACAGCCCCGACGCATCGGCGAGCCCCTGCTGTGTCAGATCGGAGCCCCGTAGGTGCTTGATGCGCTTACCGTTCGACAGGTCGGCCCAGTTGCTCACGATCACCCCAGTGCGCTCGCTCAGGCTGCTGTACTCCGATGGTAGGTCCCGGCGCCCGGACGCCCTGGGCGATCGGAACAGACACAAGGCAAGAACACCCCCAGCCCAGCCTCAGATGAGTGCTCCCACCTCACGTCGGTCCGAACACAGCGCGGCTGCATCACCGGTCCGAGCGGGGCACGGCGAGGGCACATGACCCCAGAAGAACGCGAAGACCTGCGGCAACTACTGAAAGCAGTTGCCGCAGGTCAGGGCGCCGTTCTTGGCGTCTACGCAGGTCAGGCGGTCACGGCGGGAAGTTCGTGCCCTACCGCACGACCGTGACCCGGTCGGCCGCCGGGGGCGCGATCGGCGCGTCGGCGGAGGAACGGGCCGTCAGGTACTGCTCCAGCGCCGCCAGATCGTCCGTCCCGACCAGCTCGCCGGTGCCCTGCGCCAGGGTCGGGAAGCCGTCGCCGCCGCCCGCGAGGAAGCTGTTGGTCGCGACGCGGTAGGTGGCCGCCGGGTCGATCGGACGGCCGTCCAGGCGGATCGAGTCGGTGACCACGCGGTCGGCGCCGCTCCTGGTCAGGTCCAGGGTCCAGGTGAGGCCCGCGGACGGCTGCAGGATCCGCGGGGCCGCCTCGTTCGAGCCGCTCACCTGCTCCTTCAGCACCTGGATCAGCTGGGCACCGGTGAAGTCCTGGAGGTTCACGGTGTTGGAGAACGGCTGCACCGTGAAGCCCTCGGCATAGGTCACCACGCCGTCGCCCTCGGCGCCCTTGGCCGCATAGGTCAGCGGCGCCCGGATGCCGCCGGGGTTCATCAGCGCCAGGTCGGTGTCCGGGTCCAGGGACCGGCCGTAGGCGAGCTGCGCGTCCGCGATGAGGTCGCCCAGCGGGGACTCGGTTCCGGTGTTGCCGATGTCGGCGGAGATGTAGCCGATGGGCCGGTTGCCGACGGGTGCTGCCAGGGCGCCCCACTCGTCGATCAGCTCGGTCATGTCCGCCGCCCTGGGCACGTCCCGGGTGACCGCGTGGTTCTCCGACCGCACCGCCGTACGGACGATGTCGCCCGTCGCCCGGTCGTAGGTGAGGGTGGTGTCCGTGTAGAGGCGCCCGAACGAGGAGGCCGAGGTGACCAGTCGGGGCCGGCCCGCGGGGTCCGGGATCGTGCAGACGTAGGCCTGGTGGGTGTGGCCGGTGACCAGGGCGTCCACCGCCGGGCTGATCCGCCGGGCGATGTCGACGATCGGGCCGGAGATGCCGTCGCCGGCGCCGGGCGAGTCGCAGTCGTAGTTGTACGACGAGGAGGCCGGGTAACCGCCCTCGTGGATCAGCGCGACGATCGACTGCACGCCCTGCCGCTGCAGGATCCGGGCGTACTTGTTGATGGTGTCGGCCTCGTCCTTGAAGGTCAGGCCCTTGACACCGTCGGCGGAGACGATGTTCGGGGTGCCCTCCAGGGTGACCCCGATGAAGCCGATGCGGACACCCCGCTTCTTCCACACCCAGTACGGCTTGAGGATCGGCCGGCCGGTCTTGTCGTCGATGACGTTCGCCGCAAGGTAGGGGAAGTCGGCGCCGTCGAAGCCCTCGTCGCCGTAGCAGCCGTCCGTCGGGTGGCAGCCGCCGTTCTGCAGCCGGGCCAGCTCGCCCGCGCCCTCGTCGAACTCGTGGTTGCCGACCGACGTGACGTCGAGATCGAGCTTGTTCAGAGCATCGATGGTCGGCTCGTCGTGGAACAGCCCGGAGATCAGCGGGGAGGCGCCGACCATGTCCCCGGCGGCCGCGGTGATGGAGTACCGGTGGCCCTGCCGGGCCTGGCGCAGGTGCGTGGCCAGGTACTCCATCCCGCCGGCGTCGACCGTCCGGGTGGTGCCGTCCGGCTGGAGTTCGGTGACCCGACCGGAGGAACCGGCCGGGGGCTCCAGATTGCCGTGCAGGTCGTTGAAGGAGAGGAGTTGGACGTCCTGGAAGCGGCCGGACCGGTGGTGGCCACCGGTGTGCTGGTGCCGCTCACCGGCGCTGGCGGTGGCCGGCAGCGCGGCGGCCAGGGCTCCGGCGGTGACGAGTGCGGCGGCCGACGCGAACAGCCGGTGTGCACGGCGTCCGCGGCGCTGGTGCGGCCGGGTGATGGCTGGCATACGCCCCCCTGAGGGTCTGCTGGGACGGTGGGCTCCGTCCAGGGCGCAGCCTAGGGTCAACGCGCGTAGCCGCACAGGACGTTCGGGGTTACATCCCGGTTTACCGCCGCCGTCGCCGACCGGTCGCGCCTCCGCTTCCGGTCCGTAACCCCACTTCGGGGCGCCGTCCGCATACCCTCGTACGCATGACCAGCGACGACCCCGCACGTCTCCCCGGCACCCGCACCATCGAGACCCACGCCACGCTCTCCCGGGAGCAGGTCGAGTCCGTC
Source organism: Streptomyces sp. MS06 (assembly GCF_047200655.1). NCBI lineage: Bacteria > Bacillati > Actinomycetota > Actinomycetes > Kitasatosporales > Streptomycetaceae > Streptomyces > Streptomyces sp. MS06. The sequence continues at coordinate 6,769 of NZ_JBJZOJ010000013.1, read as the reverse complement.
CTCGACCTGCTCGCCGAGGCCGCCCGCACCGACGGGCAGCCGGCGGTGTCGGAGCAGGGGCGGCTCCAGTTGCGCGGCGGCGCGCGGGAAGGCGTCGCCCATCTGCTGCTGACCGCCGGCGGTGAACTCGTGGGCTACGCGCAGTTGGAGGACACCGACCCGATCGAGGCGCCCGCCGCGGAGCTCGTCGTACATCCCGCGCACCGCGGCCGCGGCCACGGCCGGGCGCTCGGCTCGGCGCTGCTCGCCGCCTCCGGAAAGCGGCTGCGGGTGTGGGCGCACGGCGGCCACCCGGCGGCACGCCACCTCGCCCAGGTGCTGGGCCTCACCCTCTTCCGCGAACTCCGACAGATGCGGCTGACGTTGACCGGACTGGAGCTGGCCGAACCGGTCCTCCCGGAGGGAGTGGCGGTCCGCGCCTTCGTCCCCGGGCAGGACGAGGAGGCCTGGCTCGGCGTCAACGCCGCCGCCTTCGCCCACCACCCCGAGCAGGGCTCGCTGACCGGGCGCGACCTCGCGGCGCGCGAGGCCGAACCGTGGTTCGACCCGGCCGGCTTCTTCCTCGCCGAGCGGGCGGCCGGCGACGGGGGGAGGGAGCTCGTCGGCTTCCACTGGACCAAGGTGCACGCCGAGGACCGGCTCGGCGAGGTGTACGTGCTCGGTGTCGCGCCGGGCGCGCAGGGCGGCGGGCTCGGCAAGGCCCTGACCACCATCGGCCTGCGGCATCTCGCGGCGCAGGGCCTGCCGACCGCGATGCTGTACGTCGACGCCGACAACAAGGCCGCGGTGTCCGTGTACGAGCGGCTGGGCTTCGTCACACACGAGACGGACCTGATGTACCGCACGGAGACCTGACCGCCTCGGAGACCTGACCGCCTCGGAGACCTGACCGCTTCGGAGACCTGACCGGCTCGGAGACCTGACCGCCGGGCCCGCCGACGCGACCGCGGGGCGGGCGCCGGCAGACGGGCGCCGGCAGACGGACGGGCGACGGCGAGCGGGCGAGCTGGCTGGCTGGCTGGCAGGCAGGCGGACGGACGGGCTGCGACGGAGCGGGGAACCGGACCGTACGGGTCCGGTACCCGGCGGCGGGACCGGTGCCCGGGGCGGCCTCCGGCCGGAGGATCGGCTCGGGGTCCCGCCTGCCGGTGCGCACGAGCCGGGAGGTCCCCCGTTCGGCCCCCTCGCCCCCTCTCCGCCCCCGGCCCCGCGGCCCCCGCACGGGCCCCTCCCGGCTCCCCCGCGGCCGGTGCGGGACCGGGTTCGCGGGCCGCCGGTCCGCTCCCCGCTAGCCCGCACGTCATGTCCTCGTAACCATCGATTCAGACAGCCTTGCGACGCTCGGCGAATGACGCCCGCCGTGCCTCAGCCTTCGCCGCCTCCCGAGGGAGCGCGCCCACCGGCGACTGCCGCCGGGCTGCCTCCCGCGCTCTCCGACGCGCCCGTGATGCTGTCGGCGCGGAAGAATGGGTTCATGAGCCAGCCAGACGCCCAGGCAAAGGTCCAGCACGCACAGCCCTCCGTGGGCTCCATCGCCGCCCACCGCCCGCATGTCGCCGCGGGGGCGGTCTCCGACCTGGAACCCGACATCGACGCCGACCTCGACGCGTACGAGGAGACGTCCGCCGACGGTGCGGAGCTGCCGCAGGGGCGCTTCCTCGACCGGGAGCGGAGCTGGCTCGCGTTCAACGAGCGGGTGCTGGAACTCGCCGAGGACCCCCAGACACCCCTGCTGGAGCGGGCCAACTTCCTCGCGATCTTCGCCAGCAACCTGGACGAGTTCTTCATGGTCCGGGTGGCCGGCCTGAAGCGCCGTATCGCGACCGGTGTCGCCACCCGCTCCGCCTCCGGCCTCCAGCCCCGCGAGGTGCTGGAGATGATCTGGGCACGCTCACGCGAGCTGATGGCCCGGCACGCCGCCTGCTTCCACGAGGACGTCGCGCCCGCCCTCGCCGAGGAGGGCATACACCTGGTCCGCTGGGGCGAGCTCACGGAGAAGGAGCAGGCACGGCTGTTCACGCTGTTCCGGCACCAGATCTTCCCGGTGCTCACCCCGCTGGCGGTCGACCCGGCGCACCCCTTCCCCTACATCTCGGGCCTCTCCCTGAACCTCGCCGTCGTGGTGCGCAACCCGGTCAGCGGGCAGCGGCACTTCGCGCGGGTGAAGGTGCCGCCGCTGCTGTCCCGCTTCCTGGAGGCCTCCGCGGGCCGGTACGTCCCCATCGAGGACGTGATAGCCGCCCACCTGGAGGAACTGTTCCCGGGCATGGAGGTGCTGGAGCACCACGCCTTCCGGCTCACCCGCAACGAGGACCTGGAGGTCGAGGAGGACGACGCGGAGAACCTGCTCCAGGCGCTGGAGAAGGAGCTCATGCGGCGCCGCTTCGGTCCTCCGGTACGGCTGGAGGTCGAGGAGTCCATCGACCGCGAGGTACTCGACCTGCTGGTCCGCGAGCTGAAGATCGGCGAGGCGGAGGTCTACCCGCTGCCGGGCCCGCTCGACCTCACCGGCCTCTTCCGCGTCCACAGCATCGACCGGCCCGAGCTGAAGTACCCCAAGTTCGTCGCGGGCACCCACCGCGACCTGGCCGAGGTGGAGTCCGCCTCCGCGCCCGACATCTTCGCGGCCCTGCGCAACCGGGACGTGCTGCTGCACCACCCGTACGACTCCTTCTCCACCTCCGTGCAGGCGTTCCTGGAGCAGGCGGCCGAGGACCCGGACGTCCTGGCGATCAAGCAGACCCTGTACCGGACCTCCGGCGACTCCCCGATAGTGAACGCGCTGATCGACGCCGCCGAGGCCGGCAAGCAGGTGCTGGTCCTGGTCGAGATCAAGGCGCGGTTCGACGAGCACGCCAACATCAAGTGGGCGCGCAAGCTGGAGGAGGCCGGCTGCCACGTGGTCTACGGCCTGGTCGGGCTGAAGACCCACTGCAAGCTGTCCCTGGTCGTCCGCCAGGAGGGCGAGACGCTGCGGCGCTACAGCCACGTCGGCACCGGCAACTACCACCCGAAGACGGCCCGCCTGTACGAGGACCTGGGGCTGCTGACGACCGACCCGCAGGTCGGCGCGGACCTGTCCGACCTGTTCAACCGGCTGTCCGGATACTCCCGCCGGGAGACCTACCGCCGCCTGCTGGTCGCCCCCAAGTCGCTGCGGGACGGTCTCGTCTCGCGGATCCACAAGGAGGTCCAGCACCACCGCGCGGGCCGCCCGGCCTTCATCCGCATCAAGGTCAACTCGATGGTCGACGAGGCCGTCATAGACGCGCTCTACCGCGCCTCCCAGGCAGGCGTGCCGGTGGACGTCTGGGTGCGCGGCATCTGCGCACTGCGCCCGGGGGTGGCGGGCCTGTCGGAGAACATCCGGGTGCGCTCCGTCCTCGGCCGCTTCCTCGAGCACTCGCGCGTCTTCGCCTTCGGCAACGGCGGCGAGCCCGAGGTGTGGATCGGCAGCGCCGACATGATGCACCGCAACCTCGACCGCCGGATCGAAGCCCTGGTCCGGGTGGTCGACCCGGCCCACCGGGCGGCCCTGAACCGGCTGCTGGAGACCGGCATGGCGGACACCACCGCCTCCTGGCACCTCGGCCCGGACGGCGACTGGACACGGCACGCGACCGACCCGGACGGCCAGTCCCTGCGCAACATCCAGGAGATGCTCATAGACGCGCGGAGGCGCCGGCGTGGCAACGCAACACCATGACCTCGCGGACGACCCGGAGGCGAGGCCGGTGACCGCGGGCGCCCTCGCGGACTACCTGCGGACGCAGGCCACGGAGTTCCTGCGCGCGCTGCGCAGGCACCGGGAGTCCGGCGGAGCGGCCGGCGCGGAGCCGGATTCCGTCGGCGCCGCCCGCGCGCTGCGCCGCGCGGCCCGCCGGATCAGCGGCAGCCTGCACACCTACCGGCCGCTGCTCGACTCCGACTGGTCCGAGGAGATGCGCCCGGAGCTGGCCTGGGTGTCCGGGACGCTGGCGCTCGAGCACGCCCACGAGGCCCGTCTGGAGCGGCTGCTGCTGGCTCTGCAGCGGCTGTCGGGGGCGGTGCCGGTGCCCGCGCAGGCGGTCGAGGGGCCCGCGCCCGGGCCCGCCCGCCGCCCCGGCGCGGCGGCGACCGCCGCCGAACGCGGGAACCTGACCGTCGGCGCGGCGAAGGCGGGCGCCCTGCTGGAACGCCAGCTCACCCTGGCGCGGACCCGCGCCCACTCCACGGCCCTCCAGGCGCTCGGGAGCAGCCGCTTCCACGCGGTGACCGACCGGGTGGCGCTGCTGGCCAGCGACGTGCCGCTGGCCCCGGCCGCCGCCTCCGCCGACCTGCGCCCGCTGGCCGAGGCGGCGCGGGAGCGGCTCGCCGACGGGGTGGCGGCGCTGCCGCTGGTCACCGCGGGCAGCCCGTACAACGCCGAGGCCCTGGTGCACGGCCTGTCCCCGGACCCCGCCCCGCACCCGCAGGACGCGCCCTGGCACCAGGTCCGCCTGCTGCTGCGGCTGCACCGGTACGCCCGCGAGGTGGTGCACGGCGGCCGGGAGGGGGCGGCTCCCGGGGACGTGCGGCTGTTCCAGGCCGGTCAGGCCCTCGACCGGCACCGGGACGCCTCCGAGGCGGCCGCGGCGGCCGCGCAGGCGGCCCGGACCTCTCGTATCGCGCCGGCGACGGCGTACGCACTGGGCGTGCTCCACGCCGACCAGCGGCACGAGGTGGAGGCCGCACGGTTCGCGTTCCAGCGCTGCTGGCAGCGGGAAGCGGTGAGTGCCGGCTGACCTCGCGCGGCCCCGCCCCGGGACGGCGGCCGACGGCGCACGGCCCGGCGTACCGGGCGGCCCGGGACGGTGGACGGCCCAGGCCGGTGGACGGCGACGGGCGGCCGGGGCGGTGGGGCGGCGCCGGGCGGCCGGTGACGGACGGCCGGGTCCGGTGCACGGCGTGGCGAAACGGACGACCGGAGGAGGCGGCGAGCACCGTGGACACCCCCGAAGACACCGTCGTGCAGGCGGCCGGATGCGTTCTGTGGCGCCGCTCCCCCGTCCACGGCGGGCTGGAGATCTGCCTCGTGCACAGGCCGAAGTACGACGATTGGTCGCATCCAAAGGGCAAGCTGAAGCGCGGCGAGGACGCGCTCGCCGGCGCGCTGCGGGAGGTGGAGGAGGAGACCGGCCACCGGGCCGTGCCGGGCGCCGAGCTTCCCGCCCAGCGGTACCTGGCCAACGGGCGGCCGAAGCGGGTCCGGTACTGGGCGGCCGAGGCCGTCTCCGGTGCCTTCGCCCCGAACGACGAGGTCGACCGGCTGCTGTGGCTGCCGCCGGGGGCCGCCCGTCTGCGGCTCACCCAGCCGAGGGACCGCACGCTGGTCGCAGCCCTCCTGGACCGTCTCCGCCTGGCATAGTCCGGGACCGCACCGTGTCCTTGACGTAAGCCTTCCGTGACCTAACCACACCGTCTCCAGGGGTTCACCCCTCGTTCATTTTCGCCCATAGGCGGCTTCACCTGATCTGCCTAATTTCGGCCTTACCCGGTGCGGAGCACGCCCTCTGGACGCGCCCGCCACGACACACGTTTCGCGCACGCCGCCGCATTCAGGACGGCGGCTCCAGGAAGGAATTCCTCAAGTGAAGCTTCAGCGCATGAACCGGCGGGCCCTCGCCCTCGGCGCACTCGCCGTCTCCGGCGCCCTGGCCCTCACGGCGTGCGGCTCGGACGACAACAGCAGCAGCTCCGACAGCGGCAGCAGCGCCGGTGCCACGACGGCGGCCAACAGCTCCGTCAAGTGCGACGACGCCAAGGGCCAGCTGCTGGCCTCCGGTTCCACCGCGCAGCAGAACGCCATGGGTCAGTGGGCCAAGGACTTCATGGCCGCCTGCTCCGGCGTCCAGGTCAACTACAAGGGCGTCGGCTCCGGCGCGGGCATCCAGGAGTTCCTGCAGGGCAACACGGCGTTCGCCGGCTCTGACTCGGCCCTGAAGCCCGAGGAGATGGACCAGTCCAAGAAGGTCTGCAGCGGCGGCAAGGCGATCGACCTGCCGATGGTCGGCGGCCCGATCGCGATCATCTACAACCTGCCCGGCGTGGACGGCCTCACCCTGGACGCCTCCACCACCGCCAAGATCTTCGACTCGAAGATCACCAAGTGGAACGACCCGGCCATCGCCAAGCTGAACCCGGGCGCCAAGCTCCCGGACAAGGCGATCCAGCCCTACCACCGCACCGAGGACTCGGGCACCACCGACAACTTCACCAAGTACCTCAAGGCCGCCGCGCCGAGCGACTGGTCCTACAGCGGCGGCAAGGCCTGGCAGGCCAAGGGCGGCCAGTCCGCCAAGGGCTCGTCCGGTGTCGCCGCGGGCGTGAAGCAGACCGAGGGCGCCATCGGCTACGACGAGCTGTCGTACGCCACCGAGGGCAAGATCCAGATGGCCAAGCTGGACACCGGCTCCGGCACCCCGGTCGAGCTGACCACGGACTCCGCGTCCAAGGCGATCGGCGCCGCGAAGGTCGTCGGCACCGACGGCGACCTGTCCCTCCAGCTCGACTACGCCACCAAGGAGGCCGGCGCCTGGCCGATCGTCCTGGTCACCTACGAGATCGTCTGCGACAAGGGCAACAAGGCCGACACCCTGCCGGCCACCAAGGCCTTCCTCAACTACATCGCCGGCGCGGACGCCCAGGCCAAGCTCGCCGACATGAGCTACGCTCCGCTGCCGGACGAGATCGCCACCAAGGTCCGTTCCGCCATCACCAGCATCTCCTGACGCCCCGGGCAGCCGTCCGG